>NZ_JAAGPL010000179.1:0-17853 GCF_017104785.1 Burkholderia sp. Ac-20353
CCCGTGCGCCAGCCTTCCGCGACCGCGATCATCCCGCCCGCGACCTCGAACACCTGGCCCGTCACGTCGGCCGACAGCGCGCTGCCGAGCCAGACGACCAGCGGCGCGACGTTGGCCGGATCGAAATAGTCGAAGCCGCCGTCCTCGGGCTTCTTCATCATGTCGGCGAACACGCCCTCGGTCATCGACGTGCGCGCGGCCGGCGCGAGCGCGTTCACGCGCACGCCGTAGCGCTGCAGCTCGGCCGCCTGCATCAGCGTGAGCGCCGCGATGCCGGCCTTCGCCGCACCGTAGTTCGATTGGCCGATCGACCCTTGCAGCCCGGCGCCCGAGCTCGTGTTGACGATCCGCGCGTCGACCGGGTGGCCGGCCTTCGCCGCATCGCGCCACACGCGCGCCAATACGCTCGACAGGCAGAAGTGGCCGCGCAAGTGCACGCGCATCACGTCGTCCCAGTCGGTTTCGGTCATGCTCGTGAACATCTTGTCGCGACAGATACCCGCGTTGTTGACGAGCACGTGCACGTCGCCGAACGCTTCGCGCGCGACATCGACGATCCGCTGTGCGGTGTCGATCTGCGTAATGTCGTCCGAGTTCGCGAGCGCGCGCCCGCCGCTCTGTGCGATCTGGTCGCAGACGGCCTGCGCGGCGTCGTGCCGGATGTCGTTGACGACGACCGCCGCGCCTTCGGCCGCGAACGCAAGCGCGTACTCGCGCCCGAGCCCGCCGCCCGCGCCGGTGATGATGACGGTGCGACCGTTACAGATTCCCATGCTGATGCCTCGTGGATCGTGAAAGTGACGCGCTCACAGGCGCTCGATGATCGTGACGTTCGCGAGGCCGCCGCCTTCGCACATCGTCTGCAGCCCGTAGCGGCCGCCGGTGCGTTCCAGTTCGTGCAGCAGCGTCGTCATCAGCCGCGCGCCGGTCGCGCCGAGCGGATGGCCGAGCGCGATCGCGCCGCCATTCGGGTTGGTTTTCTCGTGCGGGAAGCGCGTGTCGGCAAGCCACGCGAGCGCGACCGACGCGAATGCCTCGTTCAGCTCGACGACGTCGATCTGCGACAGCTCGAGGCCGGCCTTGCGCAGCGCGTCCTTCGTGGCCGGGATCGGCGCGGTGAGCATCCACAGCGGATCGTCGCCGAGCACGCTCAGGTGGTGGATGCGCGCGCGCGGCGTCAGGCCGTAGCGCTTCAGCGCATCCTCGGAGACGATCAGCAGCGCAGCGGCCGCATCGCAGGTCTGGCTCGCGACCGCCGCCGTCAGCGAACCGCCCGGCGCCAGCGGCTCGAGCGTCGCCATTTTGTCGAGCGACGTGTCGGGGCGCGGCGTCTCGTCATGCGTGACGCCTTCGAACGGCACGACCTCGCGCGCAAAATGCCCGGCCTCGATCGCCGCGATCGCGCGCCGGTGGCTTTCGAGCGCGTAACGCTCCATCGTGTCCCGCGACAGGTTCCAGTGATCGGCGATCCGCTGCGCGGCAACGAACTGCGACACCGGCGCGTCGCCGAAGCGCGCGCGCCAGCCCGCGCTGCCGGAGAACGGATCGGTAAAGCCGAGCGGCGCCGCGCAGGTCATCGCGGACGAGATCGGGATCTGCGTCATCGTCTGCACGCCACCCGCGACGACGACGTCCTGCACGCCGCTCATCACCGCCTGCGCGGCGAAGTGCACGGCCTGCTGCGACGATCCGCACTGGCGGTCGACGGTCACGCCGGGCACCTGCAGCGGCAGGCCGGCCGCGAGCCAGCAGGTGCGCGCGATGTTGCCGGCGAGCGGGCCGATCGTGTCGACGCAGCCGAAGATCACGTCGTCGTAGTCGTCGGCGGGAATCGCGTTGCGCGCGACGAGCGTCTTCAGCACGAAGCCGCCGAGATCAGCCGCATGCACGTGCGCGAGCCCGCCCTTGCGGCGGCCGGTCGGCGTGCGCAGCGCGTCGACGATATAGGCTTGTTTCATCAGAGTTGGTCCTCCAGGTCGAAGGTCTGCGCCGGGCCGATCGGCAGCGCGTCGTCGAGGATCGCTGCGGCCACGCGGGCCTTGTGGAAGGCGCCGTCGCCCCAGCTCGTGGCGAGCGCCCAGATGCGTTTCATGAAGATCTGCAGGTCGAGTTCCCACGTGTAGCCGATCGCGCCGTGCACCTGCATCGTGTGGCGCGCGGCGAGCTGCGCGGCGGCGCTCGCCGCGAGCTTCGCATGCGACACGAACACCGCGCGCTGCGGGTGGTCGTCCGCGATCGCCTGCGCGGCGCGCGCGACCACCGGCCGCGCGAACTCGTAGCGGATCGCGACGTCGGCGAGCAGGTGCTTGAGCGCCTGGTACGAGCCGATCGCCTTACCGAACTGCTTGCGCTGCGCGCTGTAGTCGATCGCGACGTCGAGCACGCGCTGCGTGAGGCCGAGCAGCTGCGCGGCGACCGCGAACGCGCCGTGGTCGAGCGCGCGCGCGAGGAGCGGCGCGGCTTCGTCCGCGTTTGCGATGCGGGTCGCCGACGTCGGCTCCCAGTCGAGCGTGAACAGGCGCCGCGACGGGTCGACGCTGTCGACCGCGCGCCACGCGCAGAGCTGCGGGTCGACGCGGTGCAGCTCGCCGCGGTGCTCGCACAGCAGCGTCTGCGCGACGTGCACGTCGGCCGCATACGGGTTCACCGGGTGCACGAGCGCGACGCGCGCGCGGCCCTCGGCGATGTCGCGCAGCAGCGCGTCGCGCCAGCCGCTTTGCGGCAGCCGTGCAAGCACGCCGGTCGCGACGAGCGCGGTGTCGAGCAGCGGCTCCGGGCTGCCGAAGTAGCCGTAGATCTGCGCGAGCAGCGCCCATTCGACCTCGCCCAGGCCGAGCCCGCCGTGCGTGTCGGGCACCGACACGGCGGTCAGCCCCTGCGAAGCAAACAGCGACCACAGCGCGTCGGAGCGGCCGGTCGGCGTCGCCCACAGCTCGCGGATCAGCTCCGGCGTCATCTCGGTCATCAGCATGCGCTTGACGGTGTCCGCCAGCGCTTCCTGGTCCTCATCGAATACGAAATCCATACGATGTCCGTTCAGTCGGTTCAGTCGGGTATGCGCGGTCAGGCGCGCGGCATGCCGAGCATCCGTTCGGCGACGATGTTGCGCTGGATCTCGTTGGTGCCCGCGTAGATCGGGCCGGCCTGCGCGAACAGGAAGCCGTCGAGCCAATGGCCGAGCGTCGCGTGCTGCGCGGCCGTCTGCGGGACGATCTCGCCGTGCGCGCCGAGAATGTCGAGCGCGGTCTGGTGCATGCGCAGATCGAGCTCCGACCAGAACACCTTGTTGGTGCTCGACTCGGCGCCGATGTGGCCGCCCTTCTGCAGCCGGCTCGCGGTTGCGTAGGTCGACAGCGCATAAGCCTGCGCGTCCATCCACGCGGCAACCACGCGCTCGCGCAGCGTCGGGTCGCGGTCCGCGGTGTCGCGATGCGCGAGATACAGGTCGCGCAGCGCCTGCGCGGTGCGCTGGAAGCGCGCCGGCGAACGCAGCATCAGCCCGCGCTCGAAGCCGGCCGTCGCCATCGCGACCTGCCAGCCCGCGCCTTCCGCGGCAAGCCGGTTCTCGACCGGCACCCGCACGTCGTCGAAGAAGATCTCCGCGAAGCCGGTCTGCCCGTTCAGCTGGCGGATCGGCCGCACGGTGATGCCCGGTGCGGACAGCGGCACCATCAGGAACGTGAGGCCGTGATGGCGCGTCGAGTCCGGATCGCTGCGGAACAGCCCGAACAGCCAGTCGGCCCACACCGCGCGGGTCGACCAGATCTTCTGGCCGTTCAGCACGTACTCGTCGCCGATGCGGATCGCGCTCGTGCGGATCGCGGCCATGTCCGAGCCCGCGTTCGGCTCCGACCAGCCCTGCGCCCACACGTGCTCGCCTGCTGCCATCGCGGGCAGGAAGCGCGCCTTCTGCGCATCGGTGCCGAAGTCCATCAGCGTCGGCCCGAGCAGGAAGATGCCGTTCTGGTTCACGCGCATCGGCGCATCGGCACGCCAGTATTCCTCCTCGAAAATCAGCCACTCGATCAGGTCGCAGCCGCGTCCGCCGAGCTCGCGCGGCCACGTGACCATGCTCCAGCGGCCCGAGTGCAGCGTGCGTTCCCATTCGCGGTGCGCGGCGAAGCCTGCCTCGGTGTCGAAGCTCGGCAGCCGCTCGCGCGGCACGTGCGCGGCGAGCCAGTCGCGAATCTCCGCGCGGAATGCCTGCTGTTGACGTGTATAGGTCAGGTTCATGCGCGTGCCTCCTCCGCATTCGCAGTCGCATTCGCAGTTGCATTCGCGGTCGCCGTTGCGGCCTGCGCATCGAAACGCGCGTCGCGCTTCTCGACGAACGCGGCGCGTGCCTCGGTCGAGTCCTGCGTCATGTACGCCTGCAGCGTGAATCCCTGCTCCCAGCGGTACTTGTCCTCGAGATCGCCGTCCTCCACGCCGTTCAGCGCCTCCTTCGCGAGCCGCACCATCGCCGGGCTCTTCGCGGCGATCTTGCGGGCGAGCGCGAGCACCGCGTCGCGCAGCTCCGCGCGCGGCACGACCTGTTCGAGCGCGCCGAGCCGGTACGCTTCGGCCGCGTCGATCATCTCGCCAGTGAAATACATCGCGCGGACCTTCTGCACGCCGAACAGTCGCTGCAGGTGCGCGCCGCCGCCCATCGCGCCACGGTCGATCTCCGGCACGCCGAAGCGCGCGCAGTCGGCCGCGACGACGATGTCCGCCGCGCCGCAGATGCCGATCCCGCCGCCGAGCACGAAACCGTGCACGGCCGCGATCACCGGCTTCGGGTTGCGGTGCACCGCGCGGAACGTCTCGTAGTTGCCGGCGTTCACGCCGACGATGCGCTCCGGATGCGCGGCCAGCTCCTTGATGTCGACACCCGCGCAGAAGCCGCGCCCTTCGCCGCGCACGACGATCACGCGCACGTCGTCGTCCTGGCCAAGCGCGTCGAGCGCGTGCGAGAGCGCGTGCCAGCCGTGCGAATCGAGCGCATTGACGGGCGGCTGGTCGATCACCAGTTCGGCGATGCCGTCGGCCCGGTCGATCCGGAACGGCTGCGCGCCGCCCGGTTGAATGGATGCTGTCATGTGTGGGGCTCCTCCCGGTCGTTTCGTTCAGGCGATCTGTGGTGCCTGTCGTGCCTGCGATGCCTGTGGTCCCTGTGATGCCACCGTGCCACGCCGCGCGGCCAGCGCGTCGAGCCGCGCGGCGGCGTCGGCGACGATGCGCGCGATCAGCGCGTCGCACGATTCGATCGCGCCGATCATCGCGGCCGCCTGCCCGCTCGGCAGCACGCCTTCGTCGGGCTGGCCGTCGACGATTGCGCGCTGGATCAGGAACGGCGCGTTCGCGGCCATCAGCGTCTGGCTCGCCGTGTAGTCGTGCTCGCGCAACGCCTTGAGCGCGAGCGCGAGCATCTGGCCCGCCCGCAGCCCGTTCTGGCGCCGCCATGCTTCGGCCGTCTTCAGCGCGAACAGCGTGCGGCGCAGCGGGCCGAAGCGTTCGAGCTTCAGCAGATAAGGGTTGTCGATCATTCGCTGCGGCAGGCCGTCGAGCGCGTCCGACACGCGGATGCGCGCCGGATCTCCGACCGCGACATACCGGTCGAGCGTCGCGCGCGGCACCGGCGATTCGGCGCTCATCAGGAAGCGCGTGCCCATCGCGATGCCGGCCGCGCCGTATGCGAGCGCGGCCGCGAGCCCGCGCCCGTCGAAAAAGCCGCCCGCCGCGACGACCGGCACCTGTACCGCGTCGAGCACCTTCGGCAGCAGCAGCGTGGTCGGCACCGACCCCGTGTGGCCGCCGCCTTCCGCACCCTGCACGGTGACGATGTCCGCGCCGAGCTCGACCGCCTTCGCCGCATGCTTCGGCGCGCCGACGGTCGGCATGCAGACGATGCCGGCGTCCTTGAAGCGGCGGATCGTCTTTGCATCGGGGCCGCGGCCGTAGCTGACCGCGCGCAGCCGGTGCTTGATCGCCAGTTCGACGACCTGCTCCGCGTTCTTCTGGAACATGTGGAAGTTGATCCCGAACGGCTGGTCGGTCAGCGACTTCACCTTCAGGATCTCGGCTTCGACGCGATCGGGCTCGAGCGTCGCGCCGGCCAGGAAGCCGAAGCCGCCTGCGTTGCTGGTGGCCGCGACGAGCCTTGCGTCGGCCACCCAGCCCATCGCGGTCTGCACGACCGGATAGCGGCAGCCGAGCAGCTCGGTCAGCGGCGTGGAAAGCGTCGTGGTCATGCGGCAGCTCCGTTGATGGCGACCGGTTTGAGCGCGTCCGGCGCCGGCGCAACCGACGAAGCACCGTTGACGGCCGCAGGCGCGGCGGTTCCATTGGCCACTGTCTGCGGGTCCGCGCCATTCGGCTGGCGCTGCGAGCTCGCCATCCGGCGCGCGTCGTAGCCGCCGAGCTTGTCGCCGCTGACGAGCTCGTTGTGCGCATGCGCGAAGTGATGCCACGCGAACGCCGCATCCATCGCCGAACGCTTGCCTTGCAACTCCTCGACATGGTTCAGCGCCTGCTTGGTCAGCGCGAGGCCGAGGCGCGGCATCGTCGCGATCTTCGCGGCGATCGCATAGGTCGCGTCGCGCAATCTTTCGCGCGGCACCACGCGGTTGACCATCCCCATCTGGTACGCGCGCTCGGCCGGCATCCGCTCGCCGAGGAACAGGAATTCCTTTGCGATGCGCGGGTTCAGCTCGTACGCATGCGCGAAATACTCGACGCCCGGAATCCCCATCCGCACGACCGGATCCGCGAAGAACGCGTCCTCCGACGCGACGATCAGGTCGCACACCCACGCGAGCATCAGCCCACCGGCGATGCACGCGCCCTGCACCATCGCGATCGTCGGTTTCGGCAGGTCGCGCCAGCGGCGGCACATGCCGAGATAGACTTCCTGCTCGCGCGCATACAGGAATTCGCCGCCTTCCTTGTCGACGTGGTCGTACCACAGCGACGCACGGTCGAACGATTCGTGGATGTCGCGGCCCGGCGTGCCGATGTCGTGCCCCGCCGAGAAATGCTTGCCGGCGCCCGCGAGCACGATCGCCTTCACCGCGTCGTCGTGCGCCGCGCGCCGGAACGCCGCGTCGAGCGCATAGGTCATCTTCGAGTTCTGCGCGTTGTGATACTCGGGGCGGTTCATCGTGATCGTTGCGATGCCGTCCTCGACCGCGTAGTCGACGACACCTTCACCGAACGAAATCTGGGTCGCTTCCATGTCGGACCTCATCCCCGGCGCGGCGCCGGATTGTTGCGCACGATCGCCGCGCGCAGGTTGTGCGGGTCGAGCGCGCGCACGATGCGCAAGTCTTCCGCGTTCGGCGCGGGTGTCGTGCCGAGTTCCGGATGCGCGAGCAGCGGGAAACCGGTTGCGTCCTGCACCTCGTCGAAGCTCACGCCCGGATGCAGCGAGCGCACGCGGATCGCATGGTCGGGCCCGCCGAAATCCATCACGCACAGGTCGGTGACGATGCTGCGCAGGTCGACGAAGGTCTTCATGCCGGGCAGCCGGCGCGCAGGGTTGTAGCCGACCGTGCACACCATGTCGACTTCACCGGCGACGAACGTGCGCTTGCCGTGGCCGCTGACGAAGAACGAGTTCGCGTGGTTCGTCGAGTTGCCCGGAAATCCGCGCGCGCCGAGCAGTTGCGTCTTCGGGCGCGCGTAGTCGTCGCCGAGCCACGAGATGTTCGCCTGGCCGTAGCGGTCGATCTGCGTCGGCATCACGAGCGCATGACGGCGGCCGTGCCACAGGCAGTCGAACACGCGCTCGTAGGTCATCCAGCCGCTTGCCTTCACGCGGTAGCCGTCGGGGCGCGGGCCGAGCGGCACGGGCTCCTCGACGAGGTACGCCTCGCCGTCGGTCAGCATCAGGCCGCTGTTGTACGCGATACGCGCCAGGCCGGCCGCGAGACGCGGGCCGGTGCCGATGCCGGTCGCCAGCACTTCGCCGTCGTCGCGCCAGAGCCGCGCGGCGGCGACGATCATCAGTTCCGCAAGGGAATGGTCGAGAGATTCGCTCACAGGCGCTCCTTTACAGAATCGGCAACGGCAGCGCCGTCACATGCGGCAGGCCGCCGACGCCTTCGAGGTACTGGCGTTCGTCCTGGCCCACCACGTCGCGCAGGTAGGCGGCGGTTTGCGCGTCGTCGTCCGCGCTCGCGCAGTACGTGCGCAGATGCGGCAGGTCCCAGCCATAGACTGGCCCGCACGACGTCGGATGCGCGCCGCCCGGCGCGTGCACGACGCCCGTGACGAGCGAACGTTCGAACGGGTTGCGTTTCGCGGCGTCGACGTCTTCGGTCGCGATCGACGCGTCGACCGTTTCCGCCGACACGTAGCAGCGCTGTGCGGCCCGCGCCATCCACGCGTCGAAGAACGGATCGGGGCCGTCGATGCGCGTGTTGCCCATCCGGTCGGCCGCGTTCACGTGCAGCAGCGCGACGTCGAGCTCGATCGCCGGCATCGCGAGCAGCGTCTCGCCGTCGTCGTACGGCGACTGCACGGTGCGCAGTCCGGGCGCATGGTCGAGCAGCGCGGTGCCGAGCCCCGCTCGGGTCGGCAGGAACGGCAGGCGCGCGGCCGCCGCGCGCAGGCCGAGCTGCAGCATCCCTTCGTCGAGTTCGAGCACGTCGATGCGGCCCTGCTCGCGGGCGCGGCGGAAGTGCGGCTCGAGCGGGATCACGTCGAGCGACACGAAGCCGTACACCACCTTGCGCACCTTGCCGGCAGCGCATAGCAGGCCGACGTCGGCGCCGCCGTACGCGACGACCGTCAGGTCCTTCAGGTTCGAGCGCGCGATTTCGCGCACCAGCGCCATCGGCTTGCGCCGCGGGCCCCATCCGCCGATGCCGAGCGTCATGCCGTCGGCGAGCTGCGCGACCACGTCGCGCGCGGACATCGTCTTGTCGAGAGGTTTCATCGTCATCGTGCTGGCTTACCGGTATCCGATGCTGAAATCGTGGCCCCACTGGCTCACCTTGGTCGCCTCGAACACCGAGTGTTGCGACCAGTCGACCGTCAGGCCGCCGAAGCCGTACTCGAGGTCGAAGCCACCGGGGGTCTTCATGTAGAACGAGATCATCTGGTCGTTGCAGTGACGGCCGAGCGTCGCGGACATCTTCACGTCGTGCGCGGCGACGCGATCGAGTGCGCGGCCGACTTCGTCCATCGAGTCCACCTCGGCCATCACATGCACGCAGCCGGACGGCACGGCCATTTCGAACAGCGCGAGGCTGTGGTGGCGCGCGTTGCGGCAATGCATGAAGTGGATGCGCTTCTCGGGCTCGGCCGGGTCGGGCGTGAATTTCACGCGGTAGATATCGGACAGCTCGAAGCCGAGCACGCCGCGCACGAACGCGTCTGTCGCGTCGAACTGCGGCGCGGGCAGCACCGCGTGGCCGAGGCCCATGTCGCCGGTCACGAAGCGCGGCACGCCGAGCGGCGACACGAAGCGGCGGAAGTCGCAGCGCGCGCCCCAGTACAGCTCGTGGCGGTTGCCGGACGGGTCCTCGCACCATGCCATCGCCTGCACGCGGCGCAGCGCGGCTTCGGCCCGCGTCGCGCGGATCGGCTCGAAGCCTGCACGCTGCAGCGCCGCGCAGGCCGCGTCGAACGCGGCGCCATCGGGCAGCTCCCAGCCCGACGCGTGATAGCGGTCCGCGTTGCCGGGGACGATCAGATAGCGGAAATCGCGCGCGTCCATCTTCAGGTACAGCGCGCCGTCGGGCGCATCGAGCGCCTGCATGCCCAGCACGTCTTCCGCGTAGCGGCGCCACGCATCGACACGCGTCGCCTCCACGACGACATAGCCGAGCGCACGGACATCGATCATGTCGGCCTCCTCCTGGTTCAGAATCCGTTGTTCGTGAAAGGATTCTGGCCGGTCGGCCGAGCCGTCACATCGTCTGTTGGGACGAGAGGTGGAAGGGAAACGGGATGCGTGCGGACGCGTCGCGACAGCCGCTGTCAGAAGCGGTACGAGATCCCGATCTGCACGACCGGATACCACCGGTAGCGCGACATCGTGCGCCGCAGCTCGTCGAGGCCGCTCTGGACCAGGATCTGGCTGTTCACGGGGCCGATCCTTGCCGCGAGTTCTGGCGACAGCGTGTACGAGCACCGCGGGATGCCGTATGCGACGCCGAGATCGGCGATGAAGCCGAACCCCTTCGACGCCGGCCGGTGTCCGTAGCCGATGCCGAGGTACGGCATCACGGTCGGATAGCGCGCTTCCGCTGTCGCATACATGCCTGGCAGGGCCGGAAAGTGGTGGCCGCCGTATACGTAGGTGCCATCGGTCGGCACCGACACGCCGCGGATCGAGTCATCGTTGAACCGCAACCCGGTCGTGATCCGGAATCCGTGGCCGCGCCACGGAAAGATATCGGCGTAAAGCCCCCCCTGCCGGAGCTTCAGGTCGTCCTGATAGCGATTGCCGCCGAAGCTGAAGTCGTGCGACAGGTTGATCGCATTGAAATCGGCATGCGCGCCGAGCACCGAATTGAAGCTCACTGCCGCTCCAATGCCGGCGCCTTGCGTGCCGCCCTGCAGAAAAATTTCCTGCGCATGCGCACTCGCGACGACCATCACCCCCAATGCTGCCCATTTGTTCACCATCTTGTTCACGGGCGCCCCCCCGGACGCGTGCCGGTCCTCCCAACGCTCGCTGCGTTTTACCGGCACGCCATCTCTTCAGTCTTCTTGTCACAATCGGATCGCGACCGTCGTCGAACCGCGATGCCACTTCTGCCGACATCGCATCCGCCGCAGATCGCACGGCACGTCGCCGCTCGACCCGAACCCCGTTTGTGTTATTTCCCCGGTTCCCGCCGTGCACGTGTCGGCATCACTTCATCGACATTCGCGCGGGCGGTACCGAATGGACTGCAAGGACCGCGCCATCGGGCGCAAACCCAGGCGGGATGAACATCCGCCGCCGGTCATCGGGAATCGCGCGGGCCCGGACGGGGGGAATGTTTCAGGAATGAAGCGCTAAGCCGCGCGAGCGGTTACGGAGATGAACGGCCATCGAAGCGAACCGGAGGCACCGCGATGACCGATGGGCGGCCGTTTGACGGGAGTCATGGGAGTCGCGACGCAATCGCACGCGGCAACGCGCGCGCGATTCAGGCGAGCGGGATGATTCATTCGTGTGACAACGCGTCGGCCTGCGGGGGGCGCTGCGCGGGGGAAAGGACTGCGCCTAGGCGAACGGATTCAGCAGCCTGACGCCGGTGCTCGCGAAATCGCCGACGTTGCGGGTCACGACCGTCAGGTCGTTGATCAGCGCCGTCGCTGCGATCAGCTTGTCCAGTTCGTGCTGCGGCTGAGGGACGCGCAGGTGCCCCCACATCTGGCTGATCTCGATGTCGACCGGGAGAATGTTCGGCGCATAGTCGGACAGGATGGTCGTCAACCATGCATCGAGCTTCGACGCTTGCCGGGCATCGCCGCGATGGCGGATCAGCTCGACGCCGCGCCGCAGCTCGGACACTGTGACGACCGACAGATAGAGGGCGCTCGCGTCGGCTTCGGCCTGCCGGAAGAACGCTTGCACCCCGCGGTTGGTTCGTGTGCCCTTCCTGATTTCACTGATGACGTTCGTATCAATCAAAAACATGCCTGGCCTCGCCGGAATCCTGCACGCGCTCGAAGTCCGTGTCTTCGCCAACCGCCGGCATGGTCATCAACACCTCCGCGAACGTCCTCCGCTTCGGCCGGCCAAGCGCACTCGCGAGAATGGCTCGATGTTCGGCCTCCGCGCTTCGGCCATGCGCCGCCGCCTGCTCGCGCAGGCTCTGAACGATACTGTCATCCACGTTACGCACCAGTAGATTTGCCATATGCCCCTCCAGTCAGACTGATAGCAATGATAGCAGTGCGCATGCAAATTGCAAGCATTGCTATCAGCGCAGTCCCGGTAGCGAGGGTCCCGGTCAGCGTCGGTGGATCACGGACGTTGCGTGCAGCGGCTGGATGCCGTACCACCAGACACATTGATTTGCTGTCCGGTAATGTAAGCCGCGTCGCTGCAGGCGAGGAAGACGGCCGTTCGGCCAACGTTCGCGGACTTGCTCATGACTTTCCCTATGTGACTTTGAGGACGCCCCGCTTATCCGATATAAATCAGACCACGAAGCAGAAATACCAAAGCGGACGGGGACAGACGATGAGAACGACCAATCTCAGCCTTGAGGGGTTGCGGGGTGCCGCCGCGTTGCTGGTCGTTTTCTATCACGCGCATTTCTGGGTCTCCTGGCTAGGACTCGCCCGAAACGGCTATCTCGCCGTCGACCTGTTTTTCGTACTGAGCGGGTTTGTGATCAGTTCGGCATACAGCCACAAGCTCGACAACCCGGCAGACGTGCGATCGTTCATCGTTCGGCGCTTCGGGCGCATTTGGCCGGTCTTCATCGTCGCCACGGCGATCCAATACCTGGTCACGGACAGCTTGCTCGCTGCAATGACGCGAGCGGGCCACTACTACCCGCTCGACGTGCCGTCGCCCACCGAACTCCTGTCGCTTGTCACGATGTCACAAGGCCTGAACCTGTTCGATCGCTATATCGGCAACGGCTCGGCATGGTCAGCCGGCGACGAGTTCTACGTCTATCTGCTGTTCGGCGCGATGTGCGTGGCGCTACGCGGGAAGACGCGTGTCGCCGCATTTGCGGCGATTGCAGCGGCGGGATACGCACTCGCGATCGGGGTGTCTGCCGGATCTTCGCACTGCTTGCAGACCGCAACTTGCTTCGACATGACGTACAGCTATGGGTGGGCGCGTTGTCTGGTGGGGTTCTTTGGCGGGACGTTGATCGCGGAATACCGTGGCGCGCACGTGTTCCGCGCGCTGCGCGGGCGCGCCGCCCAGATCGCGACGCTGGCCGTGTCGGTTGCCTTCGTCGCGTACGCCGACCGGGCGCCGGGCCTCGCGCTCGCAGCGCCGGTCGTGTTTGTCGCGCTGATCGCGTCATTGACGGAGGACTGCGGCCCGGTCGCCGCGCTATTCAACATGCGGACGTTTCAATATCTCGGCCGCGTCTCCTATCCGCTGTACCTGATCCACGCCGCGTTCCTGGAAGCGTTCGGCAGCGTCGTCAACGTGCAACGTTCGTTTGCCGCACAAGCGGCCTGGATCGGGGTGTTCCTGCTGATCACCTTCGCGATCACGCACATCGTGCACGTGGCCGTCGAGGTGCCCTTCCGCGCGCGCTTCTACAGCTGGTCCGAACGCTTCCGGCAGCGCGCACCGCGCGTCGTGACTGACTGAAGCTCACGCGCCCGGCGCTCGGCGATTGCCGATGCACATCGACGCTCGCCGGAGCAGGCGCAGCCACCGCACGCGGCGTCACCCCATCGCTTCGGACGTCGCCCGCAACCGATACTTGAGCACCTTCCCTGCCGCGCTCGTCGGCAGCCGGTCGACGAACGAGTAATGTCGCGGCACCTTGTAATTGGCCATGTTGTGCCGCGCCCAGTCGTTCAGTTCATCCGCGTCGAGCCGCATATCGGGCCGCAGCACGACATACGCGTGCCCGACCTCGCCGAGCCGCGGGTCCGGCACGCCGATCAGCGCGACCTGCGCGATCGCCGGATGCGCGGCGAACAGCCGCTCGATCTCCGCCGGATAGCAGTTGAAGCCGCCGACGATGAACATGTCCTTGATCCGGTCGGTGATCTTCAGGTTGCCGTTCGCATCGACGCAGCCGAGATCGCCGGTATGCAGCCAGCCGTCGGCGTCGACCGCGTCGCGTGTCGCGTCTGGCTGGTTGAAGTAGCCGCGCATCACGTTGTAGCCGCGCACCCAGATCTCGCCCGTCTCGTCCGGCCCGAGCGCGACGCCGCCCGGCCCGGCGATGCGGACCTCGACGTCTCGCATCGGCCGGCCGGACGTCGACGCGACCGTCTGCGCATCGTCGCCGTGCCGGCACAGCGTCGCGAAACCGCAGGACTCGGTGAGCCCGTAACCGGTCAGCACGGTCTCGAAACCGAGCTCCGTGCGCATCCGTTCGATCAGGCTCGGCGCGATCGCCGCCGCACCGGTCACCGCGATCCGCAGCGACGACAGGTCGCGCGTGCCGCGTTCCGGTGCGTCGAGCAGCGCGTAGTACAGCGTCGGCGGCCCGGGCAGCACCGACACGCGCTCGTCGGCGACGCGGCGCAGCACGTCGTCGGGCTGGAACACGAGATGCGGCAGCACGGTCGCGCCGCTCGACAGCGCGGCGAGCCAGCCGGCCTTGTAGCCGAACGTATGGAAGAACGGGTTCACGATCAGGTAGCGGTCGTCCTGGCGCACGCCCGTGATACGCGCCCAGTCCTGCGCGGCGCGCAGGTTCTGGCCGTGCACCGTCATCACGCCTTTCGGACGGCCTGTGGTGCCGGACGTGAACATCAGGTCCATCACGGTGTCTCGCGTCACGCCCGCCTCCCGCGCACGGACCGAGTCGAGCGGAACCTGCGCGGCACGCGCGGCAAAAGCGTTCCAGGTCTCGTCATGCGGACCGCCGGGCGGCTCGCCGTCGAACACGACGATGCGTTCGAGCGTCGCCGGCCGGTGCGGCCCGAGCATCGCCGGATACGAATCGCCGAGAAACGTGCCGCAGCAGAACAGCAGGCGCGCGCCGCTGTCGTGCAGGATGCCGCCGACCTCCATTCCCTTCATCCGCGTATTGACCGGCACGAGCACCGCGCCGGCCGTGTGGATCGCGAGCGCGGCGACGATCCACAGCGGCAGGTTCGGCGCCCAGATCGCGACCCGGTCGCCCGGCTCGATACCGCTCGCGAGCAGCGCGCGCGCCGCTTCGAGCCGCGCCGCGTCGAGTTCCGCATAGGTGAGCCGGCCCTGCTCCGACTCGATCGCCGGGTGCGCGCCGTGGCGCGCGGCGGCCTGCGCGATCAGCGCGGGGGTGGTCAAGGTTTCGTTGTCCGTCATCGTCGTTGTCGCAAGGAATGCCGCCCGCGCGCGTCGCGCTGCGCGGCTCAATCGGGAAATACGACCCGCAGCGTGTCGCTCGCGGGTTTCGCACAGCACGCGAGCGTCCAGCCCGCCGCGAGTTCGTCGTCGTCAAGCACGTGGTTGCCGTCGAGCGCGACCTCGCCGCATTCGATCCGGCACATGCACGCGCCGCACTGCCCCATCCGGCACGAGTTCGGCGCCGACACCCCCGCGCGCAGCATCGCGTCGAGCAGCGTTTCGCCCGGCTGGCTGTCGAACGCGAACGACGCGCCGTCGAGCACGGTCTCGATCGCGGCGGCACACGTGCCGCCGATGCCGGTACCGGCGGCGCTGCCAGCGGCCGCTGCGTCGCCTGGCTTCGCGTTCACCGTGTTCGCCGCGTCGCCCGGCTTCGTGCTCGCCGCATCGGGCAGCGACGCGAAACGCTCGACGTGCACGCGCGACCTCGGCAACCCGAGCCCTAGCATCGCGGCGAGCGCGTTCTCCATGAACAGCGCGGGCCCGCAGATGAACGTCTCCTGCTGGCTGAACGGCCGCGCGAGTTGCTCCAGATGCCGCTGCTGCGGCACGCCCTGCACGCTGTCGAGCCAGTGGATCACGCGCAATCGGCCCGGATGGCGCTGCGCGAGCTGCTGCAGCTCGTCGCGGAAGATCACCGAGCGTTCGTCGCGGTTCGCGTAGATCAGCGTCAGCATCCCGCGCCCGTGCACGAGCGCGGATTTCAGGATCGACAGCACCGGCGTGATGCCGCTACCGCCCGCAAACAGCAGCAGGTCGGCGTCGAGCGTGCGCGGCGTGAACACGCCGGCGGGCGGCAGCACGTCGAGCGCGTCGCCCGCGCGCACGCGGTCGCACAACCAGTTCGACGCGCGGCCGTCGCGCACGCGCTTGACCGTGATCTTCGGCGCGGCGTCGATGCCCGGCGCGCTCGACAGCGAATAGCAGCGCGCGGCCACGGTGTCGCCGCACGGCACGTTCAGCGTCAGGAACTGCCCGGGCCGGTACGCGAATGCGTCGCGCAGCGCGGCCGGCACGTCGAAAACGAACGAGCAGGCGTCGTCGCTTTCGGCGATCACGGCGGCAACGGTCAGCCGGTGGAAGCGCGAATCGTCCATGACAGGGTTCCTCAGGCGACGCCCATGATGCGTTGACCGTTGTCGATCCGGCATTCGCTGCCGGTGACGAAGCGCGCAGCGGGCGCCTTGCCGACGCCGCTCGCCGCGCCCGTGACGATCGCGCTCCTGCCGTTCATTCCGTCTGCCATGTTTCGTGTCTTCCGTGTCGATGAAACGTGCGGTTGATGCGGCTCATGCGGCGGCTCATGCGGCGACTCATGCGGCCGCGCGGCTCGCGGGCGCGCCGGGCGTCGTGTACGCGCCGTCGAGATAGACGAGCGGATCGACATCGCCGCTCATCAGCACCTCCTTGATGCGCCCGATGAACACCGTGTGCGTGCCGTATTCGAAGCGGCCGTCCTGCTCGCAGACGAGGCTCGCCTGCGAGTCGTGCAGGTACGGCACGCCGAGCGCGGACGTCTTCCAGTCGCCGGTCGTGAAGCGCGCTTCGCCCTTCAGGCGGCCGCTGCAGTCGATCGCGATGCCTTCGTGCCGCCCCGACAGCACGTTCACGCAGAACGCCGCGCCCACGTCGAGCGGCGGGTACAGCGACGCGCTGCGGTTGATGCAGATCAGCAGCGACGGCGGCTCGGTCGACAGCGAATCGACCGCGGTCGCGGACATCGAGTAGCGGCGGCCGCCGTGCATGCTGCTGATGACCGTGACCGAGCGCGCGAGGCGGCGCATCGCGAGCAGCATGTCCGTGCGCAGCGGATGGGTGGTGAGATCGGTCATGGTCTGACTCCGTCAAGTTCTGTCGTGAAGGGCCGGCCGGTCCGGCCGGTTGCGTCGGCCGCCTGCGCGACCAGGTGGTCGGCGGCGATGAAGCCGAAGGTCATCGCCGGACCGAGCGTCGAGCCCGCGCCCGGATAGCTCGCGCCCATCACCGATGCGCTCGTGTTGCCGATCGCATAGAGGCCGTCGATCACGGTGCCGTCGTCGCGCAACACGCGGGCCAGCGCGTCAGTGACGAGCCCGCCCTTCGTGCCGATGTCGCCCGCGTCGATGCGCACCGCGTAGAACGGCGCCTCGTCGATCGGCGCGAGGCACGGGTTCGGCTTGACTTGCGGATCGCCGTAGTAGGTATCGAACAGGTTGTCGCCCTTGCCGAATGCCTCGTCGATACCGGTCGCCGCGTAGCGCGCGATGTCTCGCAGCGTGTCGTGCAGGCCGGCCGCGTCGATGCCGATCCGCGCAGCGAGCGCGTCGACCGTGTCGGCCTTCACGAGCACGTCGCGAAGCGCGTCGGGCAGCCTCGCATCGGGCATCATCGACGCCGGCATGATCGGCCCGCACGGATACTTGCGGCGAAACCGCGCGTCGAACACGATCCACGCGGGCACGTTCGCGCCGGTGCGCGCGTGGTCGCGGTACATCGCCGGCACGAATTCCGAATACGGCGCGGCTTCGTTGACGAAACGCCTGCCCAGTCGGTTGACGATCACGCAGCCCGGCAGGTTGCGTTCGACGAACAGCGCGCGCTGCTTCTCCTCGCCCGTCACGCCGACCGTCGGCGCACCCCACACGTGTTCCATCAGCGCGAGCGCGCCGCCGAGCCGATGGCCTTCGGCGATCGCGTCGCCGGTGTTCCCCGGTGGCGTCGCGCTCCACTGCGCGTGGGTCGGCTGCGGCAGGTAGCGTTCGCGCATCGGCTGGTTGCGCTCGAAGCCGCCCGCGGCGAGGATCACGCCGCGCCGCGCGGCGATCGTCACCGGCTGGCCCGCGCGCAGCACGCGCACGCCGGTCACGCGGCCGTCGACGTCGAGCAGGTCGCGCATCGGCGTG
>NZ_JAAGPL010000180.1:0-17747 GCF_017104785.1 Burkholderia sp. Ac-20353
AAACCGGCACGACCCGGCCACGCCCCCGGCCTGCCCGGGCTGCCCACCCGGCGCCCCGCGCTCAAAGCGAAGCGAGCCTCTGCCGCGCAACTCCCGGTAAAATAGCGGGTTGTCATCATTCTGGCTGTCCGCCCACTCGCCGTGTTCAGTTCCCTCTATCCGCTCGCCCGCGCATCCCTGTTCAAGATGGATGCGGAAGACGCTCACCACCTCACGCTGCGCGCACTCGGCGCGGCCGGCCGTACAGGCCTCGCCTGCGCGCTGTCGGCCCGCGTGCCCGACGCGCCGCGCACCGTGATGGGGCTCACGTTTCGCAACCCGGTCGGCCTCGCAGCCGGTCTCGACAAGGACGGCGCGGCGATCGACGGCCTCGCGGCGCTCGGCTTCGGCTTCATCGAGGTCGGCACCGTCACGCCGCGCCCGCAGCCCGGCAACCCGCGCCCGCGCATGTTCCGGCTGCCACAGGCCGACGCGCTGATCAACCGGATGGGCTTCAACAACAGCGGCGTCGACCAGTTCGTGAAGAACGTCCAGGCCGCCCGCTACCGCGGCATCCTCGGCCTGAACATCGGCAAGAATGCCGACACGCCGATCGAGCGCGCCGCCGACGATTACCTGTATTGCCTCGAGCGCGTCTATCCGTTCGCGAGCTACGTGACGATCAACATCTCGTCGCCGAACACGAAGAACCTGCGCCAGCTGCAGGGCGCGGGCGAGCTCGACGCGCTGCTCGCGGCGCTGAAGGACAAGCAGCAGCGTCTCGCCGACCTGCACGGCAAGCTCGTGCCGCTCGCGCTGAAGATCGCACCGGACCTCGACGACGAGCAGGTCAAGGAAATCGCCAACACGTTGCTGCGCCACAAGATCGAAGCGGTGATCGCGACCAACACGACGCTGTCGCGCGCCGCGGTGCAGGGCCTGCCGCATGCGGACGAGGCCGGCGGCCTGTCCGGACGGCCGGTGTTCGAGGCATCGAACGAGGTGATCCGCAAGCTGCACGCCGAAGTCGGCAGCGCGGTGCCGATCATCGGCGTCGGCGGCATCTTCTCCGGCGAGGATGCACAGGCGAAGCTCGCGGCCGGCGCGTCGCTCGTCCAGCTGTACACGGGATTCATCTACCGCGGCCCGGCCCTCGTCGCCGAATGCGTGAAGGCCGTCGCCCGCCAGCGCGCATCGTAATATAGGAATAAACAAACGATATTTAGAGGTCGATTGCGTTTTTGCTATTATCGGCCCGAATTCGGAATCGTTGGCCCGGACCGGGCAAGGAAACACACAATGAAAACTACGCTGCTGAAGAAACTGCTGGTCGCCGGGGTGATCGGCGCATCGTTCGCCGCCGCAACCGCGCACGCGGCCGACCTGCTCGACCAGGTGAAGCAACGCGGCACGCTGCGGATCGGCCTCGAGGGCACGTTCCCGCCGTTCAATTCGAAGAGCCCGCAGGGCGACCTGGTCGGCTTCGACGTCGATATCGCGAAAGCCATCGCGGCCAAGCTCGGCGTGAAACCCGAATTCGTCACGACCGAATGGAGCGGCATCATCGCCGGCCTGCAGGCAAGCAAGTTCGACGTGATCGTGAACCAGGTCGGTATCACCGACAAGCGCAAGGAAACGCTCGACTTCTCGCCGGCGTACACGTACTCGTCCGCGCAGCTGATCCAGCGCAAGGACGACACGCGCGAGTTCAAGTCGCTCGACGACCTGAAGGGCAAGAAGCTCGGCGTCGCGCTCGGCACGAACTACATGGACATGGCGAAGTCGGTGCCGGGCATCGACGTGAAGACCTATCCGGGCGCCCCTGAATACCTGCGCGATCTCGCGGCCGGCCGTCTCGACGCGGCGCTCAACGATCGCCTGATGCTCGCTTACCTGACGAAGAACGCGCAGCTGCCGCTGCGCCCGGGCGCGAACGTCGGCTCGGCGAACCCGTCGGGCATTCCGTTCAAGAAGGGCAATCCGAAGTTCCAGAAGGCGATCGACGACGCGATGACGCAACTCGAGGCCGACGGCACCTTCACGAAGATCTCGGACAAGTGGTTCGGCATCGACGTGACGAAACCGCTCAAGTAAGCACGCCAGCATCGCCCGCCGAGCGCGGGCCGGAAAGGGCGGCATCCGTAACGATGCCGCCCTTTGTTTTATTCGTCCGGTTTATGATTGCGCTTTCGCGCACGCATCCGATTCGTACTTCATGTCGACCACTTCCCTGCTCGTCCAATCGTTGCCGGTACTCGCCCAGGGCGCCGTGCTGACCGTCAAGTTCGCTGTCCTGTCGATGGTGTTCGGCCTCGTCGGCGCCGTCGCGCTGGCCATGATGGGGATCCGGCAGAACGACGGGCTCGAAGGCTTCGAGCGCTTCGTCGTGAACGCGCTCGCGGCGCTCGCGCGCGCGTACGTCAGCGTCATGCGCGGCACGCCGCTGCTCGTCCAGATCTTCGTCATCTATTACGGCCTGCCGAGCCTCGGCATTTCGCTAGACCCGACGCCTGCGGGCGTCATCGCGCTGTCCGCGAACGTCGCGGCTTACATGTCCGAAAGCATGCGCGGCGCGATCAACGGCATCCACCGCGGCCAGTGGCTGGCGTCGTACAGCCTCGGGTTGTCGTGGGGGCAGACGCTGCGCTACGTGATCGGCCCGCAGGCGCTGCGTATCGCGGTGCCGAGCCTGTCGAACAGCCTGATCAGCCTGATCAAGGACACGTCGCTCGTGTCGGTGATCACCGTGACCGAGCTGTTGCGCAGTGCGCAGGAAATGATCGCATCGACCTACCAGCCGTTGCCGCTGTATCTCGCTGCGGCGGCTGTGTACTGGGTGCTGTGCCAGGTCCTCGAATGGGTGCAGCGCTGGTACGAGAAGCGGCTATCGCTGCCGGCACGACACTGACGCATCCGGTGCCGGGTTGCGGCGCGCAGCCCGGTATCGGGTATCGACCGGCAGCCGCGACTCGGCCGACCCGCTTCATTCCCCCGGATAACGCACGCCGAGCGCCGCACGCGCGGCATCCGTCATCGCGATCATCCGCCGCGAATGATCGTGCGTCATCACCGGGCTTTCGACTGCGCCCGCGCGCAGCAGCTCGCAGAAATGCGCGGTCTCGTAGTTGAGGCCGCCGCCGTCGAACGGCTCGTCGAGCTCGACCACGCGCCCGTCCGCATAACAGATCGTCGCGCGCGCGGGGTTCCACCACTTCTCGTGTATCGTCACGTGCCCGCCCGCCGCGGCGAGCAGCGCGTCGCCCCGCCCCATCACGTCGAGCCCGCAGAAAAGCTGCGCGATGCCGCCGTCCGCGTGGCGGCTGTTCAGGCTCGAGAACACGTCGACGCCCGTCGCGCCGACGCGGCCGAGCGTCTGCACGTCGAGCGGCGCGCCGAGCCAGTCGACCGCGAGAAACGTCTCGTAGATACCGATGTCGAGCAGCGCGCCGCCCGCCTGTTCCAGGCGATACACCGGATGGTCGGCGGGCACGCCCGACGACGCGCAGCCGGCCCGCACGAGCCGGATCTCGCCGATCGGATCGTCGCGCAGGTGCGCGCGTAGCTTCCGGTACAGCGGATAGAACGGCGGCTTCATGGCCTCCATGAACAGCCGGCCGGCGTCGCGCGCGGCGCGCAGCACGGTCTCGAGCTGCGCGGCATTGAGCGTCGCGGGTTTTTCGCACAGCACGGCCTTGCCGGCCGCGAGCGCCGCCAGTGTGAATGCCGCGTGACTGTCATGAAGCGTCGCGATGTAGATCGCGTCGATGTCGCTCGCGAGCAGCGCGTCGAGCGCGGCGAATGGCATGCCGCCGTGGTCGGCGCAGAACGCCGCCGCAGCGTCCGCGCGTCGCGCCCAGACGCCCGCGAGCGTGGCACCGGGCACATGCGCGAGACTCTGCGCGAAGCGGCGCGCAATGCTGCCCGCGCCGACGATGCCGAAGCGCACCGGCCGTGTTTCGAGGTCGTTCATCCGGATCATCCGTGTCGGGGTGGTGACGATGGCCGACACTACGCCGGCCGGCCGTCATGATAAACGGCAAGCCGGTGACCGGATGAACCGACGAGCGGACCGCGCGCGATCAGCCGCGATCAGGCACGCATCGGCACGTCGACGGAGAAATCCCGGGAAATCTCGTCGGAGCTGTAGTTGATCAGCGCGAGCGAGGCGGCCTCGGCCTCGCGCGGATCGCGGCGTTCGATCGCCTCGACGACGCGCGCATGCGCGTTGACCGCGACCTCGTGCGCGCCTTCCTTCTGCACGACGCGCGGGTTCACGAGCCTTACCGCGCCGCGCACGATCGCCGCCATCTGCTGGAAAAACTGATTGCCGCTCGCATGCACGATCCGTGTATGCAGCAGCTCGTCGGCCGCATCGTAGCCCGTATCGCCCGGCTGCAGCCCCTTGAATGCCTCGAACGCTTCGCGGATGCCCGCGACGTCCGCGGCGCTCGCGCGCAACGCCGCCTGCGCGGTCGCGCGCGGCTCGATCAGCATCCGGAATTCGATCACGTCGCGCATGAACTGCGGGTCGGGTTTCGCCCGGAACCGCCAGCTCACGACGTCTTCGTCGATCATGCGCCAGTCGCGCATCGGCCGCACTCGCGTGCCGACCTTCGGACGGACGTCGAGCATGTCGCGCGCAAGCAACATCGACAATGCTTCGCGCATCACCGTGCGGCTCACGTCGAACTCCTTCGACAGCACATCCTGCGGCGGCAGGATGCCACCGTACTTGTCCTCGACGATGCCTGCGACGAGTCCATCCATCACTTTCGCGACCAGTGACCGGTCTTTGCCCTGCTCCATGACACCTCCCCGTGCGTCTATTTGCGAATACCTGCTCCGCAGTTCCGCCGGCCCTGGTTACGACTGTTCTTATGATCTATAAGTTGATGAGTTTCGGGCCCATTCCGCTATCTGGTAAACACCTGACAGGGTTATCCCTCTTCTTTCTACAGGGGATTCATGACGCTTCAAAAAAAGCCCGGCAAGCGCTTTGCGCTTGCCGGGCCGAGATCCATGAGATTCGGACCTGCAGTGCCGCAATGCCGCTGTGCCACCGAGCATTACGCAGCACTGCTTTTCAATTCTTTCAGTGGGCCGGATAAACGATCGTCTCGACGCCGCTCTCCGTGCCGAGCAGGCACAGGTTCGCGCCACGCTGCGCGAACAGGCCGACCGTCACGACGCCCGGCCATGCGTTCACCTGCGCCTCGAAGCCGCGCGGATCGGCGATCTGCAGCCCCTTCACGTCGATGATCTCGTTGCCGTTGTCGGTGATGTACGGCGCGCCGTCCTTCGTCACGCGCAGCACCGGCACGCCACCCGCCGCCGTCACCCGGCGGCCGATCGCGGTGCGCGCCATCGGCACCACTTCGATCGGCAGCGGGAATGCGCCGAGCACCGGCACGCGCTTGCTCGCGTCCGCGATGCAGACGAACGTGTCGGCCACCGACGCGACGATCTTCTCGCGCGTCAGCGCACCGCCGCCACCCTTGATCATTGCGCCGCTCGCGTCGATCTCGTCCGCGCCGTCGACGTACACCTGCAGCGACTCGACGTCGTTCAGGTCGAACACCGTGATGCCGTGCGACTTCAGGCGTTCGGTCGTTGCGATCGAGCTGGACACCGCGCCGCGATAGCGCGACTTGACGGCGGCGAGCGCGTCGATGAAGCAGTTGGCGGTCGAGCCGGTGCCGACGCCGATCACCGCGCCTTCCGGCACGTTCTGGATCACGTAATCGGCCGCCGCCTGGCCGACGAGGCGTTTGAGTTCGTCTTGAGTCATGGGAGGGTGATGCTGTGCGATTGCGGAAAACCGACAGTTTACCGGAGTCGGGCGACCATCAGCGCGTTTCCGGCATCCGACGCGGCCGCGGCATGCTCACGGCGCGCCGGCGGCTGTCCCATCAGCCGCCGGTGCCTGTCCGGGGAAGTACTTGTCGAGCAGTGCCTGCGCGATCGCATCGGTTTCCGCGTCCGGATTGCCCGCGCAGTCGGACGGCCGGAAATGCATCTGGAAGGCCGCGAACACACGGCGCGTGCGCGCGTCGAGCGTGCCGTCCGTCGGCACGTCGTAGCCGTAGCGCGCGAGCTTGAGCTGCAGCGCGCGCACGTCGACGCTCGCGTGCGGATCGCGTCCGGCGACGCGCGCAGCGACCGTCGCGTCGTCGGGCCACGCGCCGACGCCGGCCTGCGCGAGCGCACGCCACGGAAACAGCGGCCCCGGATCGATCTTGCGTTGCGGAGCGATGTCGCTGTGCCCGACGATGCGCGTCGGCGGGATCTGGTAACGCGCGACGATGTGCTTCGACAGGCGGATCAGCGCGTCGACCTGCTCCTGCGGATACGGCTGACAGGTACGGCCCTGCGGCGTGTCGGTCGGGCCGCCGTTGACGTTCTCGATACCGATCGACGCCGCATTCAGCTCCGTCGTGCCCTGCCACGAACTGACGCCCGCATGCCACGCGCGCTGCGCTTCCGGCACGAGCTGGTAGACGACCGGCTTGCCCCATTCGATCGGCGGCTGCGCCGGCACGAGGTAATGCGCGCTGACCGCGTCGCCCGTCAGCGTGCGCAGTGATTGCGCTTCGCCGCTTTCGGTGTAGTGCATCACGAGAAAGCGGATCCGCGAGTCGGCACCCTGTGCGCGATGGCTCGTGTCGGCATAGTAGGTGCCCCGCCCGACGAGCGAAGGGGACGTGCACGCGGCCAGCAGGCACAGGCCGGCGCATAGTGCGCCGCGATAGAACAGGCTCATCGATCGATATCCGGACGGGTTGTGCGGCCGTGCCGCCCCGCCATTCTAAAATGATGCGCGTGAGAGCCGCGACACTGAGAGAACCATAATGGAAAGAATCTGGCTGAATGCTTATCCCGACGGCGTACCGGAAACCGTCGATCCCGACCGCTACCGGTCGCTCGCCCATCTGCTCGACGAATCGTTCGCGATGTTCGCCGCACGCAACGCATACGCGTGCATGGGACGCACGATGACCTATGCGGAACTCGATGCGCATTCGCGCAGCCTCGGCGCGTGGTTCCAGCAGCAGGGTTTGCCGAAAGGCGCGCGCATCGCGGTGATGATGCCGAACGTGCTGCAGTATCCGGTCACCGTCGCCGCCGCGCTGCGCGCGGGCTATACGGTCGTCAACGTGAATCCGCTCTATACGCCGCGCGAGCTCGAACACCAGCTGCACGATTCGGGCGCCGAAGCGATCGTCGTGCTCGAGAACTTCGCGACGACGCTGCAGCAGGTGATCGAACGAACCTCGGTGAAGCATGTCGTCGTCGCGTCGCTCGGCGACCTGCTCGGCGTGGTGCGGGGCACGGTCGTCAATTTCGTCGCACGCCGCGTGAAGAAGCTCGTGCCGGCCTACCGGCTGCCGGGCGCGACGCCGTTCCGCGCGGCCCTTCGCGAAGGCGCGAAGCACACGTTTCGTCCTGCCGCACTCGATCACCGCGACATCGCGTTCCTGCAATACACGGGCGGCACGACGGGCATCTCGAAAGGCGCGATGCTCACGCACCGCAACGTGATCGCGAACATTCTGCAGAACGACGCATGGAGCCAGCCGGCGTTGCGCCAGGATCCGCCGATCGATGCGCTCGTGACCGTCTGCGCGCTGCCCCTCTATCACATCCTCGCGCTCAACGCATGCATGCTGATGGGCGCGCGTTGGGGAGCGATGAACGTGCTGATTCCGAACCCGCGCGACGTTACGGGATTCGTGAAGGAACTGTCGCAGCATCGCGTGAATTTCTTCCCGGGCGTCAACACGCTGTTCAACGCGCTGCTCAATCATCCGGGTTTCGCGGCACTCGATTTCTCGGGGTTGCGGATCACGCTCGGCGGCGGCATGGCCGTGCAGGAAGTCGTCAGCGCGCGTTGGGCGAAGACGACCGGCTGCCCGATCCTCGAAGGCTACGGGCTGTCCGAGACGTCGCCGACCGTGACGCTGAATCCCACAACGCTCGCCGCGTTCACGGGCACGATCGGCCTGCCCGTGCCGTCGACGGACATCGCCCTTCTCGGCGAAAACGACGAACCTGTGCCGCAGGGTCAGCCCGGCGAGATTGCGGTCCGCGGCCCGCAGGTGATGGCTGGCTACTGGAACCGCCCGGACGAGACGGCGAGGGTCATGACGCAGGACGGCTTCTTCAAGACGGGCGACGTCGGCGTGATGGACGAACGCGGCTACGTGCGCATCGTCGACCGGAAGAAGGACATGATCCTCGTATCGGGTTTCAACGTGTATCCGAACGAGATCGAAAGCGTCGTCGCGGCCCATCCGGGTGTCGTCGAATGCGCGTGCGTCGGCGTGCCGGACCCGAATTCGGGCGAGGCCGTGAAGCTGTACGTCGTGCGCCGCGATCCCGCGCTCACGACCGACGCATTGATGGCCTACTGCAAAAAGGAGTTCACCGGCTACAAGAAGCCGAAATACATCGAGTTCCGCGACAGCCTGCCGAAGTCGAACATCGGCAAGATCCTGCGGCGAGAGCTGCGGGACGAGCACGGGCGGGCTGCGTAGTTTTCGCGCAGGGGTCGACTCCGGACGCGAGCCAGTCATTCCGGACGACCATGACAAAGGGCGGCATCGTTGCCGATGCCGCCCGCTTCTGGATCACGTTCTGGCTCGCGTTCCGGCGCGTCGACCTGCGGTCGACGCAAAGGCGTCAGTACGTCATGCCTTCACGCGCCGCTGCCGCACCGCTTCGTACAGGCACACGCCCGACGCGACGGACACGTTCAGGCTCTCGACGCTGCCGGCCATCGGAATGCTCATCACTTCGTCGCAGGTATCGCGCGTGAGCCGGCGCATGCCCTCGCCTTCCGCGCCCATCACGAGCGCGACCGGACCGTCGAGCTTCGTGTCGTAGAGCGTCGCCGACGCTTCGTCCGACGTGCCGATGATCCACACGCCCGCCTCCTTCAGCTCGCGCAGTGCGCGGGCGAGGTTCGTGACCGTGATGTACGGCACCGTGTCGGCCGCGCCGCTCGCGACCTTCGCCGCGGTCGCGTTCAGGCCCACCGCGCGGTCACGCGGTGCGATCACCGCATGCGCGCCGGCCGCATCGGCGACGCGCAGGCACGCGCCGAGGTTGTGCGGATCGGTGACGCCGTCGAGCACCAGCAGCAGCGCCGGGCCCTGGATGCCGTCGAGCAGCTCGGACAGGTTCTGCGCGAGCGGAACGTCCTCGACGCGCGCGACGATGCCCTGGTGGCGCTCGGTGTGCGCGAGCCCCCAGAGACGCGTCTCGTCGGCCGCGATCAGCCGCACGCCCGCTTCCTTCGCGGTGTGCAGGAAATCCTGCATGCGGCGGTCGCGGCGCGTCTGGTCGTACAGCACCTCCGCAACCGTCGACGCATCGTGCCGCAAGCGTGCGGTCACCGCATGAAAACCGTAAAGAACCTTCAGACGTGACATGACTGGAACAACCTTCGATCAAACGGGCGGCCGCACTGGACAGGCGGCCGCCAACCATGGAAACGGAAAGCGCCGCGCTTCTGGCCGATAGGCAGCAACGCGGCGTCTCTCGATACGGACGGGGTACGGCGCATGCACGCCGCCCCCGATGCTCAGTACTTCTTGCGGGCGCGCGCCTTCTTCGCGGCCGGCTTCGCCGGCGCGCCCTTCTTCTTGGCCGCGGCCCGCGCGGCGTGTGCTTCCTTGACCTCGGCGCTCGGCGCGCTTGCGGCCTTCTTGCGGCGCACCGCCGGCTCGTCGGACGGCGGCAGCGCACGCACGCGAGGACCACCGCGCTCGGCGCTCGGCGCGGCCTGCACCGCCGTCGGGCGCGGCGCCTTCACCGGCGTGTCGCGCACGAGCCGGAAATCGATCTTGCGCGCATCGAGGTCGACGCGGCTCACCTGCACGCGTACACGATCCGACAGGCGGTAGCGGATCCCCGTGCGTTCGCCGCGCAGCTCGTTCTTGATCTCGTCGTACTGGAAGTAGTCCGAGCCGAGCTCCGTCACATGCACGAGGCCTTCGATGAACAGCGTGTCGAGCTGCACGAAGATGCCGAACGACGTGACGCCGTTCACCATCCCGCCGTACTCCTCGCCGAGCTTGTCGCGCATGAAGTAGCACTTGAGCCACGCCTCGACGTCGCGCGATGCTTCGTCTGCGCGCCGCTCGTTCGCCGAGCAGTGCAGCCCGAGCTCTTCCCAGATCGCGGTGTTCGACCGCGAGCGGCTGCGCGCTTCGTCGTCGGCCTGCTGCATCGCGCGGGCGCGCGGCGACAGCGCGGTGTTCAGCTCCACGCCGTCCGGCGCCTTCGGCACGTACTTCTTGCCGGACAGGATCGCGTAGATCGCGCGGTGCGTGAGCAGGTCCGGGTAGCGGCGGATCGGGCTCGTGAAGTGTGCGTATGCCTCGTACGCGAGACCGAAGTGGCCGATGTTGTCCGGGCTGTAGACGGCCTGCTGCATCGAGCGCAGCAGCATCGGCTGCAGCATCTGCGCGTCGGGACGGTCGCGGATGTGCGCCATCAGCGCCGCGTAGTCGCTCGCGTGCGGCGTGTCGCCGCCGCCGAGCGTCAGGCCCATCCCGCGCAGGAACGTGCGCAGGTTCTCGAGCTTTTCCGCGGTCGGGCCCGCGTGCACGCGGTACAGGCCCGGATGCTTGTTGCGCTTCAGGAAGTCGGCCGCGCAGACGTTCGCGGCCAGCATGCATTCCTCGATCAGCCGGTGTGCGTCGTTGCGCTGGCGCGGCAGGATCTGCTCGATCTTGCCTTGCGCGTTGCAGACGATGTACGTCTCGGTCGTGTCGAAATCGATCGCGCCGCGCTTCTGTCGCGCGGCGAACAGCGCCTTGTAGACGCCGTACAGGTTCTGCAGGTGCGGCAGCAGCTCGGCGCGGCGCGCGGCCTCCGGCCCCTTCGTGTTCGCGAGCACCGCCGCGACTTCCGTGTACGTGAGGCGCGCGGCCGAATGGATCACGGCCGGGTAGAACTGGTAGGCCTTGATCTCGCCGCGCGCGGTGATCACGATGTCGCACGCGAGCACGCAACGATCGACCTGCGGGTTCAGCGAGCACAGCCCGTTCGACAGTTTCTCCGGCAGCATCGGGATCACGCGGCGCGGGAAATACACCGACGTGCTGCGCTCGACCGCGTCGCCATCGAGCCCGCTGCCCGGCTGCACGTAGTGCGAAACGTCGGCAATCGCGACGATCAGCCGGAAGCCGTCGCCGCGGCCGACCTTCACCGGCTCGCAATACACCGCATCGTCGAAGTCGCGCGCGTCCTCGCCGTCGATCGTGACGAGCGGCACGTCGCGCAGGTCGACGCGGAACCGCAGGTCGGCCGGCCGCACCTTGTCGGGCAACGCGGCTGCATCGTCGAGCGCCGGCTGGCTGAATTCATGGGGCACGCCGTACTTGCGCACCGCGATCTCGATCTCCATGCCCGGATCGTCGATGTCGCCGAGCACCTCGACCACGCGGCCGAGCGGCTGCGAATGGCGGCTCGGGAAATCGGTCAGTTCGACGACGACGACCTGGCCGACCTTCGCCTTCTTCGCGTTCTGCGTGATCAGGATGTCGTGGCCGATGCGCTTGTCTTCGGGCGCGACGATCAATGCGCCGTTCTCGTTCAGCAGGCGGCCGATCACGCGCTTGTTCGCGCGGTCGGTGACCTCGACGACGTGCCCTTCCGGCCGGCCGCGGCGATCGTAGCCGACGATCCGCGCGAGCACGCGATCGTTGTGCATCACCTTCTGCATTTCGCCGTTCGGCAAAAACAGGTCGTCCTGGCCGTCGTCACGAATCACGAACCCGTAGCCGTCGCGATGGCCCTGCACGCGCCCGGCGACGAAGTTGGACGGATGGGTCAGCTGGTAATGGCCGCGTTTGTCGAGCCGGATCTGGCCGTCGCGCTCCATCGCGGCGACACGCCGGAAGAACCCTTCACGCTCCTGGCGCTTGATCGACAGCGCCTCGGCGATGTCGTTCGCGGCGAGAGGCGCGTCGCTCGTACGCAGCACGCCGAGAATCTCTTCGCGGCTCGGAATGGGGTACGGATATTTGCTCAAGGGCTTGTCGATGGTTTTTCTCGTTGCGTTGGCTGATGGTGCGCGGCATCAATACAAGCATGCCGATCCAGGCATGTCCATATTGTTGGCGGCCATTCTATCATCCGGCCGTGTCGCCATTGACGAGGACGCGCGACGTTCGCCGACTGCCCGGCGCGGATCGAGGCATCGCAAAAAAGTGTTGACACGAATAAATGGGGCGCTATAATTGCGTTCTTTCGCGATGCAGCAACAAGCGAAACGTGCCCAGGTGGCGGAATTGGTAGACGCACTAGGTTCAGGTCCTAGCGGTGGCAACACCGTGGAGGTTCGAGTCCTCTCCTGGGCACCATCTGTTTTGAAAAGGTCGGCTTTATGCCGGCCTTTTTTCATTTCTGGCCCGGGAAGCTAAGCGCCTGCAACGTCACGCTCCTCACGCACTCAGCGTGATACCCACCACGACACCGATGGCAGGGAGATACATTCGGGAATCCCCCAGCACGGACCGATTGGCGGCAATTTCCGCAAGAGCGGCGAAATAAAGGGAAATGTACAGAAACTGGCTGGCGGAGCCCCACTTGCCAACGGCAGCGGCCCCTCCCGCAAATCCCACGAGAACGGCAGTTGCTACCGACGCGAACGCGACTGCGCGTGCGGCCAGGTGAGCGACGAACTGCTCCGCGCCTGGACATTCACGCTTCGTACCGAACCACCAGACGATCGCTTTGAGTGGCCAGAGCAGGATGATGAGTAGCCCGAGCGAATAGTAGGCAATGTGTTCCTGCAGCAGTTCGCTTCCCACATTGGCCTTATCGAAATGGCGATAACCGACCCACTGTATCAGTGCGCAGACGAATCCAACACCACCGAAGAATGGCAAGTCCTTCCACAGATCTTTTGCCGCCAGCGTCCACGGCATCGTACGTTTCGTCATGTCAACCCTCGTCAAATACCGCAGGGAAAGACCGGCGCATCGCCTACCCGATAGCTCCCATGGGATCCCTCGCCAATCAGAATCACGGATCGATCATTTCCCAGCGATAGAACGCCGGAGGTTCGAAAAGAAGTCGCTCATATTCATAGAGGCTACGACCATCCTGCCCGAACACCCAGACAGATCTGGAGTCGCGTTGGAGCAGCGCGTTGCCCGGCAGCTTCAACCATACCCATGCATGCTGCCGGCGGTCATAGAGCAACAGAGTCCTGTCTAGCTTGACCAGTACGTAGCGCGGGTTCCAGGCCACGGCAACAGCGTCCCGCTTGGTCGCCTCGACGAGCGGCAGTTGCCCCCCGAGTGTCATCAGGTTCACACCGACCCGGGCGTCGTCGGCCACGCTTGGACGAGACTCGCGGGTGCCGCAACAGGGCCGGACTTCACCGTGCTGCGGCGTCAGACTATGACTGATGCGTTGACCGTGGGGACGACACATGCATGGAGTTCGGACCTGACAACATCCGTTCCGGATGCTCTCATTCGGACTCCGAACACGATGGCGGGTCACAAGTGGCCCGGCAGGCCAAATATGACCCGCTAATTTCCAATTTAATTTCAAATACTTACGTCAAATCGAGCCATTTGTGGCTCGTGAGTAGAAGAATTAGGCCTGCATAGCGCTCCCGCAGAACAATTCAATGTCATCCAAAATCAATCAACGCATTGATATTTAAGCGTTTTATTGGGTATCCAAGCACCTGGCACAGCGATTGCGTTAAGGCTGATGTCATCACCGATGGCGCATCGGGCCATGGGGGCCCATCACAACGTGGAGTACAGCAATGCCAACACCCGCCTACATCAGCATCCAGGGCAAGACCCAAGGCAACATCACTCAGGGTGCCTTCACCGCCGACTCGGTCGGCAACGTCTATCAGGAAGGTCATGAAGACCAGATCCTCGTCCAGGAGATCGAGCACCTGATCGCCACGCCGACCGATCCGCAGAGCGGCCAGCCCTCCGGCCAGCGCGTGCATCGGCCGTTCACCTTCACCGCGCCGCTGAACAAGGCTACCCCGCTGCTGTACCAAGCGCTGGCCTCTGGCGAGATGCTCCCCGAAGTGGAAGTGAAGTGGTACCGCACCTCTACTGAGGGCAAGCAAGAGCATTTCTTCACCACCAAGCTCGAAGACGCCACCATCGTCAACATCAACGCCGCGCTGCCGCACGCGCAGGACCCGAGCAAGGCCGAGTACACCCAGTTGATCAAGGTCGCCATGGCGTACCGCAAGATCACCTGGACCCATGCCATTGCTGGCACCGAAGCCTCCGACGACTGGCGCAAGCCGCAGGAAGCCTAACTAGGCTGTTGCGCGGCCAGCGAGTTTCGCTGGCCGCGCTGGAGCACGTGCAGGAAGACCGTGCCACGCGCAGTGGATCTGCACGAAGTGTTCTACTCGGCGCTGCGCCGAGACAATTCAAAGTGTTGTCAAAATGCGATGTGTCCCGCGCAAGCATCGCGCGAAGCGGGTCGGCGCTCGACATCACTTCCGCGCTTTCGACCACATCATTCGCGGCGACCAGCCGCCCGTCGATTTTCTGCGGCAGCTACGCCGACCGCATCCGCGACATACCGCCGGCAACCCGCGACACATCCGCCGCAAGCCTCTACCTTCACACCGATGTCAAGCACCCTCGACCGCAATAAATTCGGTCAATCACTCTAACGCGACATTTCGCTTTCATCTGCATCCCAAATCAATTTCAATCCTAAGCACCATCGCTTACACCCCCGCCGCATCCCCGCGCCACTTCACTGCCCAGCCTTACACCGCATCCAGACATACACGGCAATCCGCAAACGACAGCCGATTCCACCGACGAATGCCCTACATCCGTCCGTCACAAACGCTGCCGATACTCCGGCCCGATTGCGCGCCAACCCTGCTTTCATCGACCCACTGGCCGCCCGGAGAATAAACGTGTCACGCTTCAACCGCCCATTCAGCCAACATCGCCGACGCCTGCTGCAAGGCGGCGTCGCACTCACTGCCACCGCCACGCTCGGCGCGTGCGGCGGAACCAGCGACAGCAGCGGCGTCGCCGGCACCGCGAGCGCCCTCGCCGCGCAAAGCGCCGCACGTCCCGCATTGCCGGTACCGTCCGCGACCGGCATCGACCATGTCGTGCTCGTCGTGATGGAAAACCGCTCGTTCGACCATTACCTCGGCTGGGTGCCGGGCGCCAACGGCCGTCAGGCCGGTCTGCAGTTCAAGAATGCGTTCGGCCAGACGCAAAGCACGTTTGCGCTCGCGACGACCCCCGGCTATGGCTACCAGGCATGCAGCAAGGCCGATCCGGACCACAGCTACGACGGCGGACGCATCCAGCTCGACGGCGGCAAGATGGACGGCTGGCTGATGACGCCTGACACCAACAAGACGCAAGGCGACCTGTTCCCGATTGGCTACTACACGGCCGCCGACCTGCCGTTCTTCGCCGGCTGTGCGCAGAACTGGACGATCTGCGACAGCTACCACTGCGGGATTCTCGCGGAGACCTACCCGAACCGCCTCTATCTGATGTCCGGCGAAACGGACCGCCTCGTCAACGATTCGACGATCTGCCAGTTGCCGACGATCTTCGACCGCTTCAACGCGAAGGGCATTCCGTCGACGTACTACTACAGCGACGTGCCGTTCACCGCACTGTACGGCGCGCGCAACCTCGGCAATTCGCAGCCGTTCGCGGCGTTTCTCGCGGAAGCGGCCGCGGGCGCGCTGCCCGCGTTCTCGATGATCGATCCGCGTTTCGCCGGCGAATCACAGGGCCTGTCCGGCGACGACCACCCGGTGTCCGACATCCGCAACGGCCAGGCCTTCCTCAACACGGTCTACTCCGCAGTCCGCACGAGCCCGGCATGGAGCCGCACGCTGCTGATCGTGACCTACGACGAATGGGGTGGTTTCTTCGACCACGTGCCGCCGTTCAAGCGCCCGATCTCGTACGCCGAATCCGAGCTCGGCAACGACGGCCTGCTCGGCTTTCGCGTACCGCTCGTGCTGATCGGACCGCGCGCGAAACGCGGTACCGTCAGCAGCCTCGCATTCGATCCGAGCTCGATCCACCAGTTCCTGATGTGGCGCTTCGGGCTCGATCCGCTCGGCGTGCGCAGCACGGCGAGCGATACGAACAACCTCGCGTACGCACTCGACTTCACGTCGCCGCTCGACACGAGCGGACCGCTGTTCGACGTGCCGCTCGGGCCGTTCGGCGGTGCCTGCACAGGCGCCGTCACGAGCGGCATTCCCGGCATCGACCAGCTCGCGACGCTGGCTACGTCGCTCGGCTTCCCCAAACCATAACGCCCAGTCGCCCCCGACACGCATCGAGAACCCCAACATGAATCTCCGCACCATCATTGCGAGCGCCCTGTTCGCGCTCGCCACGCTGCTGCTCGCAGCCTGCTCCGGCAACGGCCCGGACGCGACCAACACGGCCAGCGCGCTTGCCGGCGACCGCTCGGACGCGCCGAAACTGCCGAAGCACATCTTCGTCGTCGCGCTCGAGAACGAAGGCTACGACACGACCTTCGGGCCGACGTCCGCCGCGCCCTACCTCGCCCGCACGCTGCCCGCGCAGGGCGCGCTGCTCACCGAGTACTACGGGATCGGCCACAACAGCCTCGACAATTACATTGCGATGGTGAGCGGGCAGGCGCCGAATCCGCAGACGCAGGCCGATTGCCAGGTCTACACGGACTGGCTCGGCAGCACCGCGCTCGACGGCAACGGCCAGGTCGCGGGCCTCGGCTGCGTGCTGCCGCCCAACGTGTTCACGATCGGCAACCAGCTGCAGGCCGCGGGCCTCGTGTGGAAGGGCTACATGGAAGACATGGGCAACGATCCCGCGCGCGACGGCGGTACCGTCTGCGCACACCCGGCACTTAACGCGCAGGACCCGACTCAGAAGGCGACGGCCGCGGACAGCTATGCGGTGCGCCACGATCCGTTCATGTACTTCCACGCGGTGATCGACGATCCGGCGGGCTGCGGCAGCCACGTCGTCAACCTGTCGCAGCTGGACACGGACCTGCAGAGCGTGTCGACGACGCCGAGCTACGCGTTCATCACGCCGAACCTGTGCCACGACGGGCACGACAGCCCATGCGCGGACGGCAGCGTGGGCGGCCTCGCATCGGTCAACCAGTTCCTGCAGACGCTGATTCCGAAGATCATGAATTCACCTGCCTACAAGCAGGACGGCCTGATCGTCATCACGTTCGACGAGGCCGGCACCAACGACACCACCGCGTGCTGTGGCGAGACGCCGGGGCCGAATTCGCTGCTGCCCGGCATTCTCGGCCCGGGTGGCGGCCGGACCGGCGCGGTGCTGCTGTCGCCGGCAATCAGGCCCGGCACGGTCAGCAACACGCCGTACAACCACTACGCGATGCTGCGCAGTGTCGAGGATCTGCTTGGCGTGCCGCATCTCGGTTTCGCGAATGCGAGCGGGTTGCAGACGTTCGGCAGCGACGTGTTCAATGCGACGTCGGATTGAGGTGGCGCGCGCCGCAAATGTGGCGCGACGAACGCGGCGGGCCGATCGTTTTGGCGGGTCCGCTGGCTGAGCGCTTTTGCTTGCGATGGTCGGACGCAAAAAAGCTGTTGACAGGCGTTCCGGACACGCTATAATTGCGTTCTTTCGCGATGCAGCAACAAGCGAAACGTGCCCAGGTGGCGGAATTGGTAGACGCACTAGGTTCAGGTCCTAGCGGTGGCAACATCGTGGAGGTTCGAGTCCTCTCCTGGGCAC
>NZ_JAAGPL010000181.1:0-17605 GCF_017104785.1 Burkholderia sp. Ac-20353
GCGGGTCGCGGCGGCGTTCGCCGAACTGCGGCCGGGCATGACCTGGTCCGCCGGCACGACGCTGCCGCCGATCGTATCGCTGCCGCAGCTCCAGCGCATCGACGCGATCGTGCAGCGCACGCTCGAAGGCGGCGCGCGGGCGGCCGCGGGCGGCGGCCGCGTCGAACTCGGCGGCGACGGCGCGTTCTACGCGCCGACGATCCTGACCGGCGTGACGGTGCAGTCGCCGGCCGTGCGCGACGAAATCTTCGGGCCGGTGCTGACCGTGCAGGCATTCGACGACGAGGACGAGGCGCTCGCGCTCGCCGCGCACGACAAGTACGGGCTCGCGGCCGGCGTGCATACGGCCGACCTCGGCCGCGCGCTGCGGATGATGCGCGGCCTCGAGGCCGGCACCGTGTGGATCAACCGCTACGGCCGCACGGCGGACTTCGTGATTCCGACGGGCGGCTACAAGCAGTCGGGCATCGGCAAGGATCTCGGCCGCCAGGCGTACGAGGCGAACCTGCGCTTCAAGAGCGTGCTGATCGACATCGGGGCCGGCGCGTGACGCGTGCGTCGTTCGTGCGAGCGCCGCATGCCGTGTCGCGGGTCGCGTTCCCGCCCCGCACGGCGCGTGCCGGAACGCGCCACGAACCCGTCCGCAAACCGCGCCGCATAGTGTGCTGCCGGGGCCGCGCAAAACGGTGAAAACTGCGTGCGGCGCCCGCCAATACACGACAACTCGGCTTTTTGGAGGTGCTTAAATGCTTGTCAACCGGTGGCCGCTGCGTGCGCCGATTCCATCGCTCGAATCTCCACGAAAGGTCCGATGAAATTCGAATCGTATTGGCTGGAAACCCGTCCCGCGTTCCACGCGGGCAGCGAAGGGCCCGTCGAGGGGCGTGCGGACGTGGTCGTGATCGGCGGCGGCTTCACCGGGCTGTCGGCGGCGCTGGCGCTCGCGCAGCGCGGCGTGTCGGTCGTCGTGCTGGAAGCCGGGCAGATCGCGAGCGAGGCGTCCGGCCGCAATGGCGGCCAGTGCAACACGGGTCTCGCGCAGGACTACGCGTCGCTCGCGGCGCGGATCGGCGCGCCGCAGGCGAAGCAGTTCTATCGCGCCTATGAAAGCGCGGTGAAGACCGTCGAGACGATCGTTGCCGAGCACGCGATCGACTGCGATTTTCGGCGCGGCGGCAAGCTGAAGCTCGCCGCGAAACCGCAGCACTTCGCCGGGCTCGCGAACAGCTATGAGGTGATCCGCCGCGATGTCGATCCGGACGTCGAACTCGTCGAGCCGTCGCGGATCCGCGACGAGGTCGGCTCGGACGGCTTTTACGGCGGCCTCGTGCAGCGCAACGGCGCGCAGATGCATATGGGCAAATTCGGCGTCGGGCTCGCGCAGACGGCCGTGCGCGTCGGCGCGCGGATCTACGAGCACGCGGGCGTCACGCAGCTCGAACGGCTCGACGGCGACCGTCATGTGGTCACGAGCGCGCGCGGGACGATCGTCGCCGATCGCGTGCTGGTCGCCACCGGCGCGTCGCAGCTCGGGCCGTTCGCGTGGTTCCGGCGCCGCATCGCGCCGGTCGGCAGCTTCATCGTCGTGACCGAACCGCTGCCGGACGCGCAACTGAACCGCCTGTTTCCGCACCGCCGCGCCTACGTGACGACGCGCCACATCGGCAACTACTTCCGCGTGACGCCGGACAACCGGCTGCTGTTCGGCGGCCGCGCGCGCTTCGCGATGTCGAACCCGAGCTCCGACGCGAAAAGCGGCGAGATCCTGCGCGCCGGCATGGCCGCGTACTTTCCGGAGCTCGCGAACGTACGGCTCGACTACTGCTGGGGCGGGCTCGTCGACATCACCGCCGATCGCCTGCCGCGCGCAGGGCAGCACGAAGGGCTGTACTACTCGATGGGCTACAGCGGGCACGGGGTGCAGATGTCGGTGCACATGGGCCGCGTGATGGCCGACGTGCTGTATGGCGCGGCGGCGTCGAATCCGTGGCGCGAGCTCGACTGGCCGGCGATGCCGGGCCATTTCGGGCATGCGTGGTTCCTGCCGTTCGTCGGCGCGTACTACCGCCTGCAGGATTTCCTGCACTGAGGATGACGATGCGCGCGACCGGCCCGGCCGTTCTCGACGGCCGCACAACCTACACCGGCGGCGCGCAACAGGAGTGATACCTATGACAGAGCGATTCGTTCGACTCGCCGAAACCGGGCGCCGCGCCGTCTCGTTCCGGATCGACGGACAGACGGTGGACGGGCTCGAGGGCGACACGCTGCTGGTCGCGATGCTGACGCGCACCGGCCACCTGCGGCAGTCCGAGTTCGGGCCCGAGGTGCGGGCCGGCTTCTGCCTGATGGGCGCGTGCCAGGACTGCTGGGTCTGGACCGCCGGCGGCGAGCGCCTGCGCGCGTGCACGACCGTCGTGCAGCCGGGCCTCGACATCGTCACGCGACAACCGGAGGCGCAATGGCCGAACCTCGCGTAATCGTCGTCGGCGCGGGCCCGGCGGGCGTCCGCTGCGCGCAGACGCTGGTGGAAGCGGGCGTGCGCCCGCTTGTGATCGACGAAGGGCGGTGCGACGGCGGCCAGATCTACCGGCGCCAGCCCGCATCGTTTTCGCGTCCGTACGAGAAGCTGTACGGCACCGAGGCGGCGCGCGCCCGCGATCTGCATGAGACATTCGGGCGCCTGCGCGCGTCGCTCGACCATGCGCCGGACACGCTCGCGTGGAATGTGTCGGGCGGTGCGCTGTACACGGTGCGCGACGGCCTGTCGGTCCGGCATCCGTACGACGCGCTGGTGCTGTGTCCGGGCGCGACGGACCGGCTGATGCCGGTCAAGGGTTGGCAATACGCGGGCACCTACAGCCTCGGCGCGTCGCAGATCGCGCTGAAGGCGCAGGCCTGTGCGATCGGCGCGAACGTCGTGTTCATGGGCTCGGGCCCGCTGCTGTATCTCGTCGCCAGCCAGTATGTGCAGGCCGGCGCGAAAGTCGCGGCGGTGCTCGACACGTCGCCGGCCGGCAACCGGCTGCGCGCGCTGCCGAAGCTGCTTGCGCGGCCCGACGTGCTGAAGAAGGGGATGGCACTGGTGCGTGCGCTGAAGCGTGCCGGCGTGCGGATCGAGCACGGCATCGAGCCGCTCGAGATTCACGGCGATCCGGCGCAGGGCGTGTCGGCGGTCAGCTTTTGCGACGCGCATGGCGAGGTCGAGCGCATCGCGTGCGATGCAGTCGCGCTCGGTTATCACCTGCGTCCGGAAACGCAGCTCGCCGATCTGGCCGGTTGCGCGTTCCGTTTCGACGCCAGTACGCGGCAGTGGCTTCCGCAGCTCGACGACATGGGGCGCAGCTCGGTCGAGCGCGTGTATCTCGCCGGCGACGGCGTGCGCGTGCTCGGTGCGGACGGCGCGGAAGCGGCGGGACGCCTTGCGGCGCTGGCCGTGCTGAAGGATCTCGGCCGGCCGGTCGACGCGCAGCGCGTCGCCGCTCTGCAGCGCGAGCGCGCGAAGATGGACCGGTTTCGCGCCGGGCTCGCGCTGGCGTTTCCGTGGCCCGCGCAGCAGGCCGCGAAACTGCCGGACGACACGGTGATCTGCCGCTGCGAGGGCGTGAGCGTCGGCGAGTTGCGCCGCGTGATCCGTGAAGAGGGGGCATGCGAGGCGAATCGCGCGAAGGCGTTCAGCCGCGTCGGGATGGGGCGCTGCCAGGGCCGCTATTGCGCGCACGCGGGCGCCGAGGTGATCGCGGCCGAAGCCGGTGTGCCACTCGAGGCGGTCGGCCGGCTGCGCGGCCAGGCGCCGGTGAAGCCGTTCCCGATCGCGACGCGCACCGGCGTCGCGCCGGCCGCGCCGCGGCCCGAAGCCGCGACGACGATGGAGGAGAAGTGATGCGGGCCGATGCGGATGTCGTGATCGTAGGAGGCGGCTTCATGGGGGCGGCGGCGGCGTTTTTCCTGCGTCGGCGTGGCCGCTCGGTGATCCTGCTCGAACGCGGGCTGATCGGGCAGCAGGCGAGCGGTACCAATTTCGGCAACGTGCGGCGGCAGGGCCGCTACCTGCCGCAACTGCCGCTTGCGAACCGTTCGCGCGAGATCTGGGGCAAGCTGCCCGAGCTGATCGGGCACAGCGCGGAATTCCTGCAGACCGGGCATATCCGCGTGTGCTACCGGCAGGAGCAGGACGATGCGTTCGAGGTGTACGCGCGCGAAGCGGGTCACTACGGGCTGAAGCTCGATCTGTACCGCGGCGCCGCGATGCGGGCGAAATTTCCGTTCCTCGGCCCCGAGGTGCTGAGCGCGTCGCATTCGGAAATGGACGGACATGCGAATCCGCGGCTCGCCGCGCCGGCGTTCGGCCGCGCGGCCGTCCGCGCAGGCGCGCGGATCGAGGAGAACACCGCGATCGCAACGGTCGAGAAGGAGGGCGACGTGTTCCGCGCGACCAGCACCGACGGCCGCGTGTACTGCGCGCCGAACCTGCTCGTGACCGCGGGCGCATGGGGCAGCCAGCTCAGTGCGCAGTTCGGCGAGCCGGTGCCGATCGCCGTGAACGGGCCGCAGATGTGCGTGACCGAGCCGGTGCCGTACGCGATCCGGCCGGTCGTCGGCGTGTCGTCGCCGCATATCGAGGAAGTCGTGTATTTCCGGCAGGTCGAACGCGGCAACATCGTGATCGGCGGCTGCGCACGTGCGCCTGCATATCTCGACGAGCGCCGCGCGAAGGTGCTGCCCGAGAGCACGCTGCTGCAGTTCACGCAGCTCGCGCGCGTGATACCGGCACTCACGCGGCTGAACATCATCCGCGTATGGAGCGGCGTGGAAGGCTACATGCCCGACGACCGGCCGATCATGGGCCGCAGCGCGAAGGTCGACGGCCTGTATTACGCGTTCGGCTTCTGCGGGCACGGCTTCCAGCTCGGCCCGGGCGTCGGCGACACGATGGCGGAACTGATCGACACCGGCGCAACGCGCACGCCGATCGAGCCGTTCTCGATCGCACGCTTCGTGACGCCGGCCGATGCGACGCACGCGACGACCTGAGGAACCCGCGCATGGTCGATGTCCTTCATCACGCGCATGACGACGGGACGCCTCGCGCCTTCGGCGCGGCGCGGCCCGTGTCGCGTGCGGTCGGCGGCGCACTGCATTTCATCGAGACGTCGTTCGCGCAGCCGGTGAGTCTCGATACGCTTGCGTCGGTCGCCGGGCTGAGCGTGTCGCGTTTCGCGACGCGCTTTCGCAGCGAAGTCGGCGTGTCGCCGCACCGCTATCTGTGTCTCGTGCGGATTCGTCGCGCACAGGATCTGTTGCGCGCGGGACTGCCGCCATCGGTCGTCGCGACCGAGGTCGGCTTCTTCGATCAGAGCCATCTGTGCCGGCATTTCCGTCGCGTACTCGGTCTCACGCCACGCGACTACGTCGAGCGGCCCGGCGTGACGCGGGATGTGTCGGGCACGGCCGAGCGTGCGGGTCGACGGACGCCCGAGCGCGCGGAACCGGTGGTTTGCCACGCGGGGCGGTGAGCGGCGCAAGCCCGCTGTCGGGGTGAACGGGCCCTAACCGTTGAACAACCGCCCCTGCCCCGACACGACCGACTCGAAATCGTCGCGCACGAACGGCAGGATCGCATCGGCAACCGGTTGCAGCTGGCGGCTCACGTAGAACGCATAGTCGATCGGCGAGCGCATCGTTTCGAGCGGTTCCGGGCCGGCCGTCGTCATCATGTAGCTGATCCACCCGCCGCGCTGGTACTGCAGCGGGCGGCCGTGCGCTTCGTTGAACGCGTCGGCGATGCGCGCCGCGCGCACGTGCGGCGGCACGTTGCGCTGGTACTCGCTGAGCGGCCGGCGCACGCGCTTGCGATAGACGAGCAAGTCGTCGAGTTCGCCGGCGAGTGTGCGGCGCACGTAGTCGCGGATGAAGTCCTGATACGGTTCGCGCTTGAACACGCGCCGGTACAGCTCGCGCTGGAACTGCTGCGCAAGCGGCGTCCAGTCGGTGCGCACCGTCTCGAGCCCCTTGAACACGACGTCTTCGCCGCCGTCCGGCGCGACCGCGAGGCCCGCGTAGCGCTTCTTGCTGCCTTCGTCCGTGCCGCGCACGGTCGGCATCAGGAAGCGGTGGTAGTGCCGCTCGTATTGCAGCTCCAGCGCGCTGTCGAGCCCGAAGCGCTGCTGCAGGTGCGTCTTCCACCAGCGGTTCACATGCTCGACGATCGCGCGCCCTTTGCGTGCCGCTTCGTCGTCGGTGTGCGGCTCCTTCAGCCAGACGAACGTCGAATCGGTGTCGCCGTAAATCACTTCGTAGCCCTTCGATTCGATCAGCTCGCGCGTGCGGTGCATGATCTCGTGGCCGCGCATCGTGATCGACGACGCGAGCCGCGGGTCGAAGAACCGGCAGCCGGTGGAGCCGAGCACGCCGTAGAACGCGTTCATGATGATCTTCAGCGCCTGTGACAGCGGCGCGTTGCGCTCGCGCTTCGCGAGTTCGCGGCCGTCCCATACGCGCCGCACGATGTCGGGCAGGCAATGCCGCGTGCGCGAGAAGCGCGCGCCGAGAAAGCCGGGCACCGACGCGTCGTCGCCCGGATCGGCCAGGCCCTCGATCAGTCCGGCGGGGTCGATCAGGAACGTGCGGATGATCGACGGGTACAGGCTCTTGTAGTCGAACACGAGCACCGAATCGTAGAGCCCGGGCCGCGAATCCATCACGAAGCCGCCGGGGCTCGTCTGCCCCGTCACGTCGCCGACGTTCGGCGCGACGTAGCCGAGCCGGTGCATGCGCGGCAGGTACAGGTGCGTGAACGCCGCGACCGAGCCGCCGGTGCGGTCCGCCGCGAGCCCGGTGACGGTCGCGCGCTCGAGCATGAACGACAGCAGGTCGGCCTTCTCGAAGATGCGCGTGACGAGCTCGCAGTCCTTCAGGTTGTAGCGCGCGAGCGCGGGCTTGTCGTGGTCGAAGCGGCGCTGGATCTCGTCCATCCGCTGGTACGGGTTGTCGAGCGACTTCCCTTCGCCGAGCAGCGCCTGCGCGACGTATTCGAGGCTGAACGACGGAAAGGTCCAGGTTGCCGACTTCAGCGCGTCGATACCGTCGATCACGAGGCGTCCGGCCGCGGTCGCGAAGAAGTGGTCGGGCTGCTGGCCGTGCGCGCGCCAGTCGAGCACGCTGCCGCCGCGCCCGAGCCGCAGCGGCACGCGATATTGTTCGGCGTGCGCGTGCAGCACGCGCAGGTCGAACTGGATCAGGTTCCAGCCGATGATCACATCCGGGTCGTGCTGTGCGAACCAGTCGTTGAGCCGCGCGAGCAGCGCGACCCGGCTGTCGCAATAGTCGAACGCGAAATCGACGTCGCGCGCGTCGCCGTTGGCCGGGCCGAGCATGAAGACCTGCCGCTGGCCGCAGCCTTCGACGGCGATCGAATACAGCTCGCCGCGCGCGCTCGTCTCGATGTCGAGCGACACGCAGCGCAATGCGGGGCGGTATTTGGCATCGGCGTCGGCATCGGCCTTCAACTCGGCGTCGCACAGCGCGCCATCGCCGTCCGGCACGCCGCGAAACCGCACCGGCGCGGTGATGAAGCGTTCCATCATGTAGCGCTCGGGCGGTTGCACGTCGGCTTCGTAGACGTCGACGCCCGCGCGGGCCAGCCGCTTCTGCAGCGCGGACAGGTGGCGGTAGCGCCGGCAGTAGAGGCCGACGACCGGGCGCTGCCGGAAGTCGCGCAGCGCGAGCGGGCGCAGTTCGGCGCCGCTTTCGCCCGCGAGCTCGCGCTCGGCCGCTTCGCGCTGCTCGACCGGGACGAACGCGACCGCCTCCTGCGGACGCAGCCGCACGCGGCGCGGACCGCGTCCGGTTGCCAGCCAGAACTCGATTTCGACGCCGGCCGCGGTGTCCCGCCAGTGGCGGGTGAGGATGAAGCCCTGCTCGAATTCCGTCAAAACGCGCGCTCGCCGTGGGTACCCAGGCGCCGGATTTTAACGCCGGGGCGGGTCGGCCGGCCGATTTTGCGGTGCGGCGCTCGGGGGGAGCGTCGCGTCGTGCGGCGTGAGGGGTATGACAGCGGAGCCGCCCGCCGCGCCGGCTGATACGGGGAATCCATGCCGGCGAACTACCCGAACGGGTAGCTATCGCCCGATCCGCCCGTCCCTACACTGCCTCTCCAGCCGGCATCACGAAGCCTGCGCAAGCGCTGCAGGCAGCCACGCAGGCGCGCACCACGACACGGCGCGCGCCTGCGCGATGCGTGGATCTTCAACAGCAAAAAACAACCGGAGACACCCTCGATGACCCGCTTTCAATCCCGCACCCGCATCGCCGTCGCAGCCGGCGCTTTGCTCGGCACCTTCGCATTGTCCGCGCACGCGCAAAGCAGTGTGACGCTGTACGGCATCGTCGACGCCGGGATTCTCTACACGAGCAAGTCGGTCGATCCCGCGACCGGGCAGAACGCCGGACACCGGTTTTCGATGGTCACCGGCGGGATGACGCCGTCGCTGTTCGGCCTGAAGGGCGTCGAGGATCTCGGCGGCGGAGTGAAGGCGCTGTTCGCGCTCGAAAGCGGCATCGACAGCACGAACGGCGGGTTCGCCGATACGAACGGCAACCTGTTCGGCCGTCAGGCGTGGATCGCGCTCGCGAGCGACTACGGCACCGTGAAGGCCGGCCTGCAGTATTCGCCGTTCGTGTTGTCGCTGATCGCGACCGACGCGCGCAACGTGTCGTATTTCGGCAGCCAGGTGCCGATCTACGTCGGCAGCGTGGGCGTGACCGGCATCTTCAACGCGAACGCGATTTCGTACACGAGCCCGACGATCGCGGGTTTCCAGGGCAGCGCGATGCTCGCGCTCGGCGGCGCCGCCGGCAACTTCCAGGCGGGCCGCCAGTATTCGGCGAGCCTGAACTACACATACGGCACGCTGCTCGTCAGCGCCGCGATGTACAGCGGCAATGCGGGCGGCAGCGCCGCATCGACGCCGGTACCGAGCACGGTGCCGTTCTCGGGCCGCACGATCGGCGCGAGCTATCAGTACCACGACCTGACCGTGAAGGCGACGTTCGCGAACTACAAGATCACCGGCTCGGTCGACAGCCGTGTCTATGGCGGCGGCCTGAGCTATCAGGTCACGCCGGTCGTGATCGCGGACGCGGGCGTCTGGTACACGAGCGACGGCAACGAGACGACCAACCATTCGATCCTGGCCGCAACGGGCGTGACCTACAGCCTGTCGAAGGCGACGCTGCTCTACGGCCAGTTCGGCTTCGTCAACAACCACGGAAAGATGAACACGGGGCTGTCGACGAACGGCGCGCTCTACGGTGCTTCGGGGTCGACGTTCGGTACGACGGTCGGCATTCGCCATCTGTTCTGACGCTTGTCGCGTAATCTCCGAACCATGGAATTCAGGAGTCCATCATGAAGTTCGACATCGATTACAGCGGCCGTCACGTGTTCGTCTTCGGCGGCACGACCGGCATCAATTTCGGCATCGCGGCGGCGTTCGCGCGATGCGGCGCGAACGTCAGCGTCGCGAGCCGCAAGCGCGAGAACGTCGACGCGGCGGTGGCCGCGCTCGCCGGCCCGCGCGCACAGGCACATGGCGTCTGCGCGGACGTGCGCGACTTCGAAGCCGTCGGCGCGGCGTTCGACGACGCGGTGCGCCGCTTCGGGCCGATCGACGTGCTGATCTCCGGCGCGGCCGGCAACTTCCTCTGCGACGCGAATGCGATGTCGGCAAACGGCTTTCGCGCGGTCGTCGAGATCGACCTGATCGGCTCGTTCAACGTGATGCGGCAGGCGTACCCGCATCTGCGCAAGCCTGGCGCATCGATCGTCAACATCACCGCGCCGCAGGCGACGGTGCCGATGCGTTACCAGGCGCATGCGGCAGCCGCGAAGGCGGGCGTCGACCAGCTCACGCGCGTGCTCGCGCTCGAATGGGGCACGGACGGCATACGCGTGAACGCGATCTCGCCTGGCCCGATCGACGGCACGGAAGGCTTTCGCAAGCTGATTGCGCGCACGGACGACGAACTCGCGGCGGCCGAGGCGGCGGTGCCGCTGCGCCGCTTCGGCACGGCCGACGACATCGCGAATCTCGCGCTGTTTCTCGCGTCGCCGTACGCGTCTTACGTGTCGGGCGCGGTCATTCCGTGCGACGGCGGCGGCGCGGTCGACAGCGTGAAGCCCGCGCTCGAGCGCGCGGGCGCCCACGCGACGCAGCGGTCCTGAAGCCTGAAGTGCGCCCGCTTCGGGCAATCCATGAAGCAGGACTACCCGGACGGGTGGCGGGGCGCGACCGGGTTGCCACCTAGACTGATTCCGCAGCGCAAACACGACGGAACAAGCAGCGAACAAGCAACGCACACAAACGAACTGGAGACAACGTGCATCCCCTTTTTCTTCCATCGCCGCACCGCCGGATGACCGGACCGTGCGCCTCCATCGGCTTTCAGCGCGATGCGCGACGCCGGCTGCCCGGCCGGGGTTGAACCGGCACTCAACGAAGCGAGAGAGCTCATGAGAATCTCATCCGATTCCATCCATGACGTGCCGCCGAACACGGGGAGCACCCGGCCCGCGCGGCATCGTCTGATCAACATCGACAACGGCGGCACGCTGACGGACATCTGCGTGATGGACGGCGACAAGGTCGTCCGTACGAAAACACTGACGACGCCGCACGACCTGTCGCAATGCCTGTTCGACGGGTTGCGCAAGGCGTCCGAAGCGGTCTACGGCACCGAAGACCTCGAGGCGTTGCTGCTGTCGACGGCGGCGATCCGCTATTCGACGACGCAAGGCACGAACGCGCTCGTCGAACGCAAGGGCCCGCGGCTCGGGCTCGTGGTCGGCGGCGCGCTGAGCGTCGCGCAGGTGCAGGCCGCCGACGGCGCGGCCGGCCTGTTCGACGCGGTGATCGGCAGCCGCGCGGTCGCGCTGTCCGGCGAGTCGCTCGAAGCCGACGTCGTGCGCGCCGTCGGCGAGCTCGCGGCGGCGGGTGCGAACCGGCTCGTCGTATCGATCGGCGGCCCGGACCGCGCGGAACGCGAGCAGCGCCTGAAGCGCAAGCTGCTGCGCAGCTTCCCGCCGCATCTGCTGGGCGCGTTGCCGATCCTGTACGCACACGAAGTGGCCGACGACGCGAACGACGTTCGCCGCACGTGGACCGCGCTGTTCAACGCGTTCCTGCATCCGGCGATGGAGCGCTTCCTGTACAGCGCCGAGCAGAAGCTGCGCGATGCGCGCGCGCAGAGCCCGTTGCTCGTGTTTCGCAACGACGGCCATGCGGGACGCGTCGCGAAGACGATCGCGCTGAAGACCTACAGCTCGGGCCCGCGCGGCGGGATGGAGGGCGCGCGTGTGCTGGCCGCGCATTACGGGCTGGAGCACCTGCTGTCGATGGACATCGGCGGCACGACGACCGATATCGGCGTAGTCGACGAGCGCGGCGTGCGCGCGGACCGGCGCGGCAACGTCGAAGGCGTGACGACGTCGTTCGCGCTGTGCGACGTCGTGAGCGCGGGCGTCGGCGGCAGCTCGATCATCCGCGCGGACGGCGAGCGGATCGCGGTGGGCCCGGAAAGCGTCGGCAGTGCGCCGGGGCCCGCGTGCTTCAGCCTCGGCGGCACGCAGGCGACGATCACCGACGCGTTCACGCTGTCGGGCCTGCTCGATCCCGCGTCGTTCTTCGGCGGCAAGCTGCAGCTCGACAAGGCACGCGCGCTTCAGGCGATCCGCTCGCACGTCGCCGATCCGCTGAAGATGGGCGACCTGGAAGCGCTGTCGGCGATGGAAGGCGCGTGGGTGAAGAAGGTTGCCGACAGTCTGACCACGTATACGGCGATCCGCCCCGACACGACGCTCGCCGCGTTCGGCGGCGCGGGCGCGCTCGTCGCATGCCGGGTCGCGGACGCGATCGGCGTGAAGCGGGTGCTGATTCCGGCACTTGCCGCGGTGTTCTCCGCGTACGGGATCGGCTTCTCCGACGTCGGCCACAGCTTCGCGGCGCCGCTGGCTGATGTGAGCGGCGATGCGAGCGCCGATGCGCTTGCCGCGACGATGGACCTGCTGTTCACGCAGGCGTCGCGCGCGATGTTCGGCGAGGACGCGGCGATCGACGATTGCCACCTGACCTACACGCTCGACGCGACCACGGCCGACGGGCGGACCGTCGAACACGCGCTGCATGGGCCGACGCTGCCGGCCGGCCTGCCGCCGGACGCGACGCTGTCCGTGTCGCTGACCGCGGTCAAGCGCATGCCGCAAGCGAAGCTCGCCGGCCGTTTCGGCGAGGCCGGCCATCAGGCTGCGATCACGCACGACACGCGGCGCGTCGTCGTCGACGGCCGCGAGGCCGAGTTGCCGCTCTATCGCGTCGAGGACCAGCCGAAGGGCGTCGCAGTGCGCGCGGCCGGCCCGGCGGTGCTCGAAGAGGCGTTCTTCACCGGGCGCATCGACGCCGGCTGGCACTTCGAAATCAACTCCGCGGGCGACATCCTGGTAAGCCGCGGCGAGGAGACCGAACAATGAAAGTCCTGATCACCGAAACGCTGCGCATCGATCTCGGCACCGAGCAGTGGGAATGCCGGCGCTGCGGCCAGTCGCACGGCAGCGCGCGCGACAACTACAAGCGCGGGCTGCTCGTCCACGACCGCGATCCGCGCGAGATCCACAAGCCGCTGCTCGACCCGAAGCTGTACGCGCGCACGTATTCGCCGGACCCGGACTGGTGCCGGATCCTCGAGTATTACTGCCCGGGCTGCGGCGTGCTCGTCGAAGCCGAGTATCTGCCGCCCGGCCATCCGCCGCTGCATGACATCGACCTCGACATCGACGCGCTGAAGGCGCAATGGAAGGATCGCCCGGAGATGACGGAGCCCGCGCAGGCGCCCGACCTGGCGCTCGAACGCGTGAAGCTGCAGCGCGCGCTGCATGCGGCCGCGCATCATCGCCACGGAGTCGGTGCCGGCACCGACTCGTCGTCCACTTGACCCGAAGGGAGATTCGATCATGAAACGTGTTTCCGTCGACATTGGCGGCACCTTCACGGACTGCTTCGTCGCGTGGGGCGATCATTGTGTCGAAGGCAAGTCGCTGACCACGCATCACAACCTCGCGGTCGGCTTCAACGACTCGCTCGCGGACGCGTGCCGCCAGCTCGAACTGACGCCGACGCAACTGCTGTCCGAAGTCGATTCGGTTCGCTACGCGACGACGCTCGGCACGAACGCGCTGATCGAGCGCAAGGGGCCACGCGTCGGCCTGCTCGTCACGACAGGGTTCAAGCACACGGTGCCGCTGTCCCGCGCGCGCGGCTATGGCGAAGGGCTTGCCGAGCCCGAGCAGATGGACATCCCGAACGCGGCGCGGCCGGAGCCGCTCGTGCCGATTCCGCTGATCCGCGAGATCCGCGAACGTGTCGACTACGTCGGCCAGGTGTTCTGGACGCTCGACGAGGACGACGTGCGGCTGCGCATCCGCGAGCTCGTCGACGCCGGCGCACAGGCGCTCGTCGTGATGTTCACGAACAGCGTCGTGAACCCCGTGCACGAGTTGCGGGTGCGCGAGATCTTCCTCGACGAATATCCGGCGCACATGCTCGGCGCGATTCCGATGCTGCTGTCGCACCAGGTCGTCGGCCGCAAGGGCGAGTATTCGCGCGCGACGTCGTCGATCATCGACGCGTTCCTGCATCAGATCATGTATCACGGGCTCGGCACGCTCGAGCTGAACCTGCGCCAGCAGGGCTATACGAAGCCGATGCTCGTCAATCACAACTCGGGCGGGATGGCGCAGCTCAATTCGACCGACGCGTTGCAGACGGTCCACTCGGGCCCCGTGTCGGGGATCGCCGCGAGCGAGTATCTGGCGGCGGCCGCTGAGCTCGGCAACGTCGTCGCGACCGACATGGGCGGCACGAGCTTCGACATCGGGATCGTCGTGCAGGGCGGGCAGAAGTTCTACGACTTCAATCCGGTGATCGATCGTTGGCTCGTCAGCGTGCCGATGGTGCACCTCGTCGCGCTCGGCGCGGGCGGCGGCTCGATCGCGCGCTACGAGCGGATGTACAAGACGGTCGAAATCGGCCCGCAGTCGGCCGGCTCCGACCCGGGGCCCGCGTGCTACGACCGCGGCGGCCAGCATCCGACCGTCACCGATGCCGATCTGCTGCTCGGCTATCTCGATCCGAAGAACTACGCGAACGGCCGCATTCCGCTGAACCCGCGCCGCGCGAAACAGGCGATGCTCGACGACCTGTGCGACCCGCTCGATATCGACGCGATCGAGGCCGCGAAGCTGATCAAGAAGCAGGTGGACGCGTCGATGGCGAACGGCATCGCGACCGAGCTGCGCACGCGCGGCTACGAGCCGAAGGATTTCACCGTGCTCGCGTATGGCGGTAACGGGCCGCTGCATGCATGCGGGATTGCGTCGGCGCTCGGGATTGCGAAGGTGCTCGCGCCGCCGTATTCGTCGACGTTTTCCGCGTGCGGCGCAGGGACCGTGAACCAGATGCACATCCACGAGATGAACACGTGGACGGTGCTGTTCAACCCGAACACGAAGTCGTTCTTCATGGACTTCGACGCATTCAACCAGGGCGTGGCGGAACTCGAGCGGCGCGGGCGCGAGGATCTCGAGCGGCAGGGGATGGACCCGTCGCAGATCCGCTACCGGCTCGAGCTCGACATGCGCTACGGCAACCAGCGCGTGCAGACGGCCGTGGTGACGCCGATCGCGCGGCTGAAGACGCAGCGCGACGTGCTGACGCTGATGGACCTGTTCCACGAAAGCTACGGCTCGCGCTTCGGCGTGGGCTCGCAGAGCCCGGAGACCGGCGTGCGGATCAATACGCTGCGCGTGTGCGCGTACGTCGAGCAGCCGTCGGTGAAGTTCGCGAAGCTCGCGGTCAGCGACAACCCGCTGCCGCCGCCGGAGCCGGTCGGCTATCGCGACTGCCACTTCGTCGGGCACGACGGGCCGCAACGCACCGCGATCTACGACGACCGCGCGCGCGCCGAGCGCACGCAGATCGAAGGGCCGGCCGTCATCACGACACGCGCGACGACGTTCCTCGTCGAGCCGGGCTGGATCTATCAGGCGACGGCCCAGGGCGGCGCGTGGTTCCTGCGCAAGTAAGCAAGGAGTACGACATGCAAAACGACATCAACGCGGAAGATCGGGCACTGCTCGACAAGTTCATCGCCGACAACACGCTGTTTCTCGGCCCGGATCCCGAGATCATGCGCAATCACAGCATCCTGCCGCGCTCGAAGGCCGAGCACGATGTGCTGGAACGCGGCGTCGATCCGCACCAGGTTCACCATGTGCGCGGGCTGATCAACTCGGCGCTGTCCGAAGCGTTCACGATGGTGAACCAGATGGGCGCGGCGCCCGGTGCGAAGTGGGGCGACCTCGTGACCGCGATCTACACCGCGCAGGGCGACCTGTCGATGATCGCGCCGCACGGGATCATCGCGTTCGCCGCGTGCTGCTTCTATCCGATCCGCTTCATCATCAAGAACTGGGTGGACGATCCGACGGTCGGCGTGAGGGACGGCGACGGCTTCATCCACAACGACGCGCGCTATGGCGGCATCCACAACACGGACCAGTCGATGATGATGCCGCTCTTCTACAAGGGCGAACTCGTCTGCTGGCTGTCGTCGACGATCCACGAGGGCGAGAACGGCTCGACCGAGCCGGGCGGCCTGCCGGCCCGCGCCGAAAGCAAGTACGACGAAGGCATCAAGATGCCGCCGTTCAAGATCGTCGAGAACTTCGAGCTGAAGCGCGACCTCGTCACGTTCCTGCAGAACTCGGTGCGCGATCCGCGCCTGCAGCTCGAGGACATGAAGGTGAAACTGCACGCAGTGCTGCGCCTGCGCGAGCGGATCATCGCGCTGCTCGACCAGTACGGCCGCGATGCGCTGATCGGCACGCTGCGCACGCATCTGGAGGACGTCGAGACCGAGATGCGCCGCCGCATCCGCGAACTGCCCGACGGCACCACGCGCGTGCTGCAGTTCATGGATTCCAGCCTGCGCGAGAACGCGCTGCAGAAGATCTCGTGTGCGATCACCGTGAAGGGCGAGCGGATGGTGATGGACTTTCGCGGCTCGGCGCCGCAGTTCCTGAACCGCTCGGTCAACACCAACATCGCGTCGTTCAAGGCGGCGCTGTGTACGGGCCTGCTGCAGAACATCTGGCCGGACCTGCCGCATACGATGGCGGTGCTGTCGCCGATCGAGATCATCACCGACCGCAACTCGATTCTCGATGCGGAAGGCGAGATGCCGCAGGCGATGAGCCTGATGCCGTTGTTCAAGGGCTGCGTCGTGTGGACGATCCCGATGAACAAGCTGAGCTACAGCCTGCCGCATCGCTACTCGGCGGTGATTGCGTCGCAGTACGACCAGGCGGCGACGTTCATCTACGGCGGCCTCACGCAGCACGGCGACGTGACCGGCAACTTCTGCGCGGACATCAACGGTAACGGGCAGGGCGCGCGCAGCCACGCGGACGGCGAGCATTCGATCTCGCCCGTGTTCGGCTTCATGTGCGACACCGGCGAGCACGAGATCGCGGAAGAGGACACGCCGATCATCCGCCTCGGCGCGCAGCGGCTCGCGAAGGACCGGATCGGCTGGGGCAAGTATCGCGGCGGGATGGGCTACGAGCAGATCGCGACCGCGCGCGGCTCCGGCCTGTGGGGCTTCATGACGGGCTGCGAAGGGTCGAAGTTTCCGTCGGCGCAGGGGCTGTTCGGCGGCTATTCGTGCCCGAGCTACCAGCTGATGAAGATCAAGGGCATCAACATCTTCAACGTGCTCGAAGAGAACCCGAAGGCCGTCGAGGTATTCGACATCGTCGAGCTGATGAACAAGCGGCCGATTCCGGGCGCGAAGTACAGCAGCCACGACATGGGCATGACGTTCGAGATCTGCAACGAAGGCGAGATCTACATGATCTGCCAGGGCTCGGGCGGCGGCTACGGCGACGTGCTCGAGCGCGATCCCGAGCTCGTGATGAAGGACCTGCGCGAGGAGCTGATGTCGCACGAGAACGCACGCGACATCTACAAGGTCGTGTACGACGAGGAGACGCTCGTCGTGGATGTCGACGCGACCGCCAATGCGCGGGCGGCCGAGCGGCTCGCACGGATTGCGCGCGGCAAGCCGTTCGACGCGTTCTGCGACGCATGGGTGACGCCGGAGCCGCCCGCGACGCTGCCGTACTTCGGCAGCTGGAACGACAATGCGGAGATCTACGCGTCGACGCTGGGCCAGCGCGTCAAAATGCCGGCCGATCAGTTGCAGGGCGCGTTCATGCCCGATCCGAAGGACGTGCGGATTGCGGAACTCGAAGCGGCGCTCGAAGCGCGTATTGCCGCGACTGTCGCCGCGCGTGTCGACAAGAACGCGGAGGCGCCATGTCCCGACTGATCGAAGCAAATCGCGCTCGCCGTCTGCTGTGGATCGACCATGACCACTACAGCGCGCCGTTGCTGGCCGGCGGCGCCGCTCCGTGGCTCGACGTCGCCGCGTGCGTCGCGTGGGCGCGGCAGGCGCATGGCCTGCTTGGCCCCGACGTGCGCACGCTGCCGCT
>NZ_JAAGPL010000182.1:0-17542 GCF_017104785.1 Burkholderia sp. Ac-20353
GGCCGCGCTGACCGCGCGCGGCATCGCGCTGCGCACCGATCTCGACCTGCTTGATGCAATCTGGCCCGAGCGGCCGGGGCTGCCCGGCGACGCCGTGTTCGAGCACACGGCGCCGCAAGCCGATTCGACGCGTGCGAGCAAGCTCGCCGAGGTGCGACGCGCGATGCACGCGCACGGCGCGCAATGGCATTTCGTGTCGACGCTCGACGATCTCGCGTGGCTGTTCAACCTGCGCGGCGCAGACGTCAATTTCAACCCGGTATTCGTTGCGCACGCAATGATCGGCGCCGATCGCGCGACGCTGTTCGTCGCCGACGGCAAGGTGCCGCCCGCGCTCGCCGCGTCGCTCGCGCAGGACGGCGTCGACGTGCGGCCATACGACGCCGCGCGCGCGGCGCTCGCCGCATTGCCCGACGGCGCGACGCTGCTGATCGATCCGCGCCGCGTGACCTACGGCACGCTCGAGGCCGTGCCGTCCGGCGTGAAGCTGATCGAGGCCGTCAATCCGTCGACGTTCGCGAAATCGCGCAAGACGCCCGCCGAGATCGAGCATGTGCGCGTGACGATGGAGCACGATGGCGCGGCGCTCGCTGAATTCTTCGCGTGGTTCGAGCAGGCGGTGAACCGCGAGCCGATCACCGAGCTGACGATCGACGAAAAGCTCACTGCCGCGCGCGCTCGGCGTCCCGGCTACGTGTCGCCGAGCTTCGCGACGATCGCCGGCTTCAACGCAAACGGCGCGATGCCGCATTACCGCGCGACGGCCGAATCGCATGCGGCGATCGCCGGCGACGGCCTGCTGCTGATCGATTCCGGCGGCCAGTACGTGAGCGGCACGACCGACATTACCCGCGTCGTGCCGGTCGGCACGGTCAGCGACCTGCAGCGGCGCGACTTCACGATCGTGCTGAAGTCGATGATGGCGCTGTCGCGCACACGCTTTCCGCGCGGCATCCGCTCGCCGATGCTCGACGCGATCGCGCGCGCGCCGATGTGGTCGGCCGGGCTCGACTACGGCCACGGCACCGGCCACGGCGTCGGCTATTTCCTGAACGTGCACGAAGGTCCGCAGGTGATTTCGCACTACGCGCCGGCCGAGCCGTACACCGCGATGGAAGAGGGGATGATCACGTCGATCGAGCCGGGCGTGTACCGGGCCGGGAAGTGGGGCGTCCGGATCGAGAATCTGGTCGTCAACCGGGCCGCCGGCCAGACCGAGTTCGGCGACTTCCTCGCGTTCGAGACGCTCACGCTGTGCCCGATCGATACGCGCTGCGTGCTGGTCGAGATGCTGCACGAGGAAGAGCGCGCGTGGCTGAACGCGTATCACGCGACGGTACGCGAGCGCGTCGGCCGGCACGTGAGCGGCGATGCGAAGGCGTGGCTGGACGCGCGCACGCAGCCGATCTGATGCGGCGCGCGCGGTTGGCGTTCGAACGACAATCACATCGAGGGCGAAAGATGGCGGACACGGCGGTATTGGTGATCGACATGCAGCGCGGGCTCGTGCAGCGGGCGGTGCCCGCATACCGGCTCGACGACGTTCTCTCAACGGAGTTTGCGTGACGATCAAGGCCGTCGTGTTCGATTTCGGCGGGGTGCTGATCGACTGGAGCCCCGACTATCTGTACAGCAAGCTGATTCCCGACGAGGCCGAGCGCCGCCGGTTCCTGACGCACGTGTGCGGGATGGACTGGGTGATCAAGCAGGACGGCGGGCAGACGATCGAGGAAGGCACGGCCGAACTCGTCGCGAAGTTTCCGGAACACGACGCGCTGATTCGCGCGTTCTACGCGCGCTGGCACGAGATGATCGGCGGCGTGCTCGCGGACGGCGAGGCGCTCGTCGACCGGCTCGACGCGCAGCGGATGCCGATCTTCGGGCTCACGAACTGGTCGGCGCAGACGTTTCCGTATGCGTGGGATCGATTTCCGGTGCTGCGGCGCTTTCGCGACATCGTCGTGTCGGGCCGCGCAAAGCTGGTGAAGCCCGATCCGGCGATCTATCGCGAGATGCATGCGCGCATCGAACCGCATCTGCCGGGCATCGCGCCGCACGAACTCGTGTTCATCGACGACAATGCGAAGAACGCCGCCGCCGCGACGGCGCTAGGCTGGCACGGGATTCACCACACGAGCGGCGCGGCCACCGAGGCGCGGCTGCGCGAGCTGGGCGCGCTCGCGTAGGCGGCGGGCCGGCGCCCCGATGCGCGCGCGAGATTTACCTTCGCCTGAAAGACAAAACCCCTCGTTCCGAAAAACGAGGGGTTCGTCAGCAATCTGAAGCGGGCCAGCGGCCCGCTTTTTCGTTCAGCGGCTGATCGGCTTGTAGCGCAGGCGATGCGGCTTCGCGGCTTCCTCGCCGAGGCGTGCGCGCTTGTCGGCTTCGTACTCCTGGTAGTTGCCGTCGAAGAACGTGACCTGCGAATCGCCTTCGAACGACAGGATGTGCGTCGCGATCCGGTCGAGGAACCAGCGATCGTGCGAGATCACCATCACCGAGCCGGCGAACTCGAGCAGCGCATCTTCGAGCGCGCGCAGCGTTTCGACGTCGAGGTCGTTCGACGGTTCGTCGAGCAGCAGCAGGTTGCCGCCGGCGATCAGCGTTTTCGCGAGGTGCAGGCGGCCGCGTTCGCCGCCCGACAGGTTGCCGACGACCTTCTGCTGGTCGCCGCCCTTGAAGTTGAAGCGGCCGATGTACGCGCGCGACGGCGTTTCGTACTTGCCGACTGTCAGAATGTCGGCGCCGCCCGAGATTTCCTCGAACACCGTCTTCGAGCCGTCGAGCGCGTCGCGGCTCTGGTCGACGTACGCGAGCTTCACCGTCGGGCCCTTCACGATCTCACCCGAATCCGGTTGCTCCTTGCCCGTCAGCATCCGGAACAGCGTCGATTTGCCGGCGCCGTTCGGGCCGATGATGCCGACGATCGCGCCCGCGGGAATCTTGAAGTTCAGGTTGTCGATCAGCAGGCGGTCGCCGTATGCCTTGCTGACGTTCTTGAACTCGATCACTTCATTGCCGAGACGGTCGCCGACCGGAATGAAGATTTCCTGCGTCTCGTTGCGCTTCTGGTATTCCTGGCTGTTCAGCTCCTCGAAGCGTGCGATACGCGCCTTCGACTTCGCCTGGCGGCCCTTCGGGTTCTGGCGCACCCACTCCAGTTCCTTCTTGATCGCCTTCTGGCGCGCCGATTCCGACGCTTCTTCCTGCTTCAGGCGGTCTTCCTTCTGGTCGAGCCAGCTGCTGTAGTTGCCCTTCCACGGAATGCCGTGGCCGCGGTCGAGCTCGAGAATCCACTCGGCCGCGTTGTCGAGGAAGTAGCGATCGTGCGTGACTGCGACGACGGTGCCCGGGAAGCGCACCAGGAACTGCTCGAGCCAGTCGACCGATTCGGCGTCGAGGTGGTTGGTCGGTTCGTCGAGCAGCAGCATGTCGGGCTTTTCGAGCAGCAGCTTGCACAGCGCGACGCGGCGCTTTTCACCGCCCGACAGGTGTTCGATCTTCGCGTCCCACGGCGGCAGGCGCAGCGCGTCGGCGGCCACTTCGAGCTGCTGCTCGGGGCTGCCGCCGTCGCTCGACGCAAGGATCGCCTCGTACTTCGCCTGCTCGGCCGCGAGCGCGTCGAAGTCGGCGTCCGGCTCCGCATACGCGGCGTAGATCTCGTCGAGCTTCTTGTTGGCCTGGAACAGGTCGCCGAGGCCTTCCTCGACCGCTTCGCGCACGGTCTTCGTCGGGTCGAGCTGCGGCTCCTGCGGCAGGTAGCCGATGTTCAGGTTCGGCATCGGCGTCGCTTCGCCTTCGATGTCCTTGTCGACGCCCGCCATGATGCGGATCAGCGTCGACTTGCCCGAGCCGTTCAGGCCGAGCACGCCGATCTTCGCGCCGGGGAAGAACGACAGCGAGATGTCCTTCAGGATCTGGCGCTTGGGCGGCACGATCTTGCCGACCCGGTTCATCGTGAAAACGTATTGGGCCATTTGGGTGTGAAAGTCAGAAGTTGAGACGGCCGCGCAGCGCGCTGGCGGGGCGGCGTCGGGTGATTCGGTACGGAGCGTGCCGCGTGATGCGCGGCGGTGTCGCCGCGTGTCGGCGGCGAGAGCGGCTATTGTACTGCGCCGCCGGCCGGCGCTGGCGCGGCGCGGTCGTTCCGCGGGTCAGAGCCAGGCGGCGACGCCGCCGTGCCCAGAGCAGGTGCCGCGCCGATGGCGGCTGAAACTGTACGTGCCGTCGCGGCAGCGTGCGCTCGCACCTTCGGGCGCGCGGCCCGATTTCGAGCGGGCCGGCGCATGCACAGTATCGCCGTCGCGGTTCCGGTACGTGTCGTGACGGTCGAGGTCGGCTTCGTTGCCGTAGGTCTGTGGCGCGCGATAGGCGAACGCGTGGTGCGGGGCGACGGCGGCACACGCGATCAGCAGCGCGATCGACAGTCGCGCGACGCGCCTGGTGCGCCTGGTGCGCGTGGTCCGTGTGATGCGCAAGGCGGGCAAGGACATCGTCTCTCTCGGTTGTTGGTATCGGGCGCGCGACGGCGGCGGGCCGCGAGCCCGCATGGTAGCTGATGCGGCGTGACCGGCGGCGCGCCACCGCTCGAGTCGAGGCGCCGCTATCGATGCGCGGGCGAGGCCGTGTTCGACATGTCCGCGGCCCCTTCGGCGCGGGCCGCATCGAGGATCCAGCGGCGGAACGCGGCGACCTTCGGCCGCTCCGCATGGTGCGGCGGATAGACGAGGTAGTACGCGAAATCGTCGAGCCATGCGACGTCCGCGAGCTGCACGAGCCGTCCGCTCGCGAGCTCGGCGCGCACCATCGCGGCGGGCAGCAAGCCCGCGCCCTGGCCGGCGAGGATCGCCTGCAGCAGCAGGCCCGCGTCGTCGAACGCGGGGCCGCGCGGCGGGCCGAAATCGTCGATTCGCTGCGCGTCGAACCAGATGTGCCAGCCCTTGCGCTCGGCGTCGTGCAGGTGCGGCCACGACACGAGATCGGCGGGCGTCGCCGGCATGCCGAGCTGCTCGACGAGCGCGGGTGCCGCGAGCGCGACGATCTCGACAGTCAGCAGCCGTTCGCTGCACAGCCCGACATAGCGCCCGAGGCCGTGGCGGATCGCGACGTCGACGCCGTCGCGCGCGAAGTCGGCGAGCGCATGACCCGTGACGACCTGCAGGTCGAGGTCCGGGCACGCGTGCCGGAACTGCGCGAGGCGCGGCACGAGCCACGCGGATGCGAAGAACGGCGTGACGCTCACCGTCAGTACGCCGCTGTCGGCGGCGCCCGACACGCGCTGCGACGCGTCGGCGATCTGCCGGAACGCGTTGCGCACCGGTGGCAGGTAGTCGCGGCCCGCGGCGGTGAGCAGGATCCCGCGATTCACGCGCTCGAACAACTGCACGCCGAGGTGCGTCTCGAGCGTGCGGATCATCTGGCTCACCGCGCCGGGCGTGACCGACAGCTCCTCGGCCGCGGATTTCACCGACAGGTGGCGGGCGGCCGCCTCGAACGCGCGCAGCGCGTTGAGCGGCGGCAGGCGGGAACGGTTCATTTAGTTTTTCTAAAGTGAAAAGCCGACGAAATATCGTTTGAGACGGCATCCCCGTGCGAGTAACGTTGTTGCACAGGGTTGCATGGCGGCGGCTGTCTGTCGGCCGCCGATGCGATCAACATAGTTCAACTATATCCATGAGGCAATCCGGATGCCGCCTTTTGCCGCGCCGGAACGGACCTGAGAGGAGCATCGTCATGAACCGCCCGGGCGCGTCGCGCCATTTCTATGGCTGGTACGTGGTCGCCGCCGCATTCGCCGTGACGTTCGTCGGTTTCGGCAGTGCGTACGCGTTCAGCGCCTTCGTCGAATCGCTGCAGCGGGACTTCGCCGCGTCCCGGGGCCAGATCTCGCTCGTGTTCTCGTTCGCCGGCTTCCTGTATTTCGGCTTCGGGATCGTAAGTGGGCCGCTCGCCGACCGTTTCGGCTCGCGGCGGCTCGCGGTCACCGGGATGCTGCTGACGGCCGCCGGGCTCGCGGCCGCCGGGGCCGCGCATTCGCTGCTGCAGGTCTATGCCGCATACGGGCTCGGTGTCGGGTTCGGTGTCGGCTGCGCGTACGTGCCCGCCGTCGGCGCGGTGCAGCGCTGGTTCGTGCGGCGGCGCGGCTTTGCGTCGGGGCTCGCGGTCGCGGGCATCGGCGTCGGCACGCTCGTGATGCCGCCGCTCGCGTCCGCGCTGATCGCGCACGTCGGCTGGCGCGGCGCGTACTGGACGCTGGCGGGGCTCGCGGTCGTGCTCGGCGCGGGGATGTCGCTGCTGATCGAAAACGATCCGCGCGGACGCGGGCTTCTGCCGGATGGGGATCTGGGGGCCGGCCATCCGGGTGGTGGCCATCCGGGCGTCGGCCACTCGGCGAACGGTGCGTCTGCTGCGACACTTCCGGCAGCCGATGCGCCGACGGGACACCCTTCGACCGCGTGCAGTCCGGCGGCAGGCGAGCGCGCCGTACGAGCACCCGCCGGCGCGACCGTCCGTGAGGCTGTGACATCGCGGCCGTTCGCGAGCCTCTATGCGGCATGCCTCGTATGCTCGTTCGGCGTGTTCGTGCCGTTCGTGCATCTCGTGCCGTACGCGCTCGATCACGGCGTGAAACCCGCGGCGGCCGTGCTGCTGCTCGGCGCGATCGGCGTTGGCAGCACGGCGGGCCGGTTCTTGCTCGGCGGCCTTGCCGATCGCGTCGGCCGCCGCACGTCGCTGCTTGCGATGTTCGCCGGCATGGCGGCGGCGCTCGTCGCGTGGGCCCGTGCGGGTGATTTCACGGCACTCGCCGCGTTCGCGCTCGTATTCGGCGTGTTCTACGGCGGCTGGGTCGCGGTGCTGCCGGCCGTCGTGATGGACTATTTCGGCGGCCGCAACGTGAGCGGGATCATCGGCGTGCTCTACACGAGCATCGCGTTCGGCACGCTGATCGGGCCGGCTGCCGCGGGCTTCATCTACGATGCGGGCGGCGGCTATCTGGTGCCGATTCTCGCCAGCGCCGCCGCGAACGCGATCGCGTTCGCGATCGTCGCAGTGAGCGGGCGCGCGCCGGTGATCGTACGTGCGACGGGCGGATAGGCGTTTCGCGAGATTTCCGGTACGGTGGCCGAAGCGTGAATACGTGGCTCCGTGACTCCGTGACGGACACCCGAGGAGGAATCGTGACATTCGATGACGTTCGGCAGATTGCGCTCGCATGGCGCGGCGTCGAGGACGGCACGTCGTACGGCACGCCCGCGCTCAAGGTGCGGGGCAAGCTGCTCGCGCGGCTGCGCGAGGACGGCGACACACTCGTCGTGAAGGGCGTCGGCTCCGACGAGCGCGCATGGCTGATCGAATCCGAGCCCGACGTGTATTACGTGACCGATCACTACGCCGGCTGGCCGATCGTGCTGATGCGCCTGTCCGCCGCGCATCCTGACGCCGTGAAAAACCTGCTTCTGCGAGAATGGCAGGCGATCGTGCCCGCGAAGTGGCGCGACGAGATGGCGCGCGGCAACGCGTGACGCGCTGCCGGACGGCGCGATTGTTGTATCGATTCGCGTCGATACAACAAGTGGTTCCATCGAAATTCATCAATTGGTTCTTAGTGAAGAACCGTTTGATGCTTACACTCCTTCGCTCGAAGGTGGTTCCCCAATACGCCGACGGAAAGGGCGCCGCGATGCGCGTGCGCACGTGCAACGCATCGCTCCCGCAGTTTCGCAGAGCTGCATGGCGCGCCTGCCCGAGCGGCCGCGGACCCGGCACCAGAGCGACGTGCGACGCACGTCCTGCCGCGTCCGGTTCGAGAACGACAATCCCCAACGCCACCTTCACGCGACACCCGGTCGACCCGGAACGTTTTTTGGAGAGAGACACATGAATGGTAGTAAGACAGGCCTCGGCACCGGCCTGAAGCAGCGCCACGTGACAATGATGTCGATTGCAGGCGTGATCGGCGCGGGCCTGTTCGTCGGCTCCGGCCACGCGATCGCGGAAGCCGGCCCGGCATCGATACTCGCGTATGCGATCGCGGGCGTGCTGGTCGTGCTGGTGATGCGCATGCTCGGCGAGATGGCCGTCGCCCATCCTGACAGCGGTTCGTTCTCCACCTATGCCGATCGCGCGATCGGCCACTGGGCCGGCTTCTCGATCGGCTGGTTGTACTGGTGGTTCTGGGTGCTCGTGATCCCGATCGAGGCGACCGCCGCCGCGACCATCCTCAATGCGTGGTTCCCTGGCGTCGCGACCTGGATCTTCGCGCTCGGCATCACGCTGCTGCTGACGATAACCAACCTCTTCTCCGTGAAGAATTACGGTGAATTCGAATTCTGGTTCGCGCTGATCAAGGTCGTCGCGATCGTCGTGTTCCTGTGCATCGGCGGCGCGGCCATCGTCGGCATCGTGCCCGCGCCGGCCGTATCGGGCGTGTCGAACCTGTTTGCGCACCAAGGCTTCATGCCGAACGGCGCGGGCGCGGTGCTCGCGGCGATGCTGACGACGATGTTCTCGTTCCTCGGCACCGAGATCGTGACGATCGCGGCCGCCGAATCGGACAACCCGCAACGCCAGATCGTGCGCGCGACCAATTCGGTGATCTGGCGCATCACGCTGTTCTATCTCGGCTCGATCCTCATCGTCGCGGCCATCGTGCCGTGGAACGACCCGCTGCTGCCGAAGCACGGCTCGTATCAGCGCGCGATGGAGCTGATCGGCGTCCCGAATGCAAAGGCGATCATCGACGTGATCGTGCTCGTGTCGGTGGCGAGCTGCCTGAACTCGGCGCTGTACACGGCGTCGCGGATGCTGTTCTCGCTGTCGAAGCGCAAGGACGCGCCGGCCTTCCTGCATCGCACGGATTCGACCGGCACGCCGCGCGCGGCAGTGCTCGCGTCGACTGCGTTCGGTTTCGTGACGGTGATCGCGAACTACCTGATGCCCGAGCAGGTGTTCGGCTTCCTGCTCGCGACGTCCGGTGCGATCGCGCTGCTCGTGTACCTCGTGATCGCGATCTCGCAGCTGCGGATGCGCCGCACGCTCGAGGTGACCGGTGCGGACCTGACGCTGCGGATGTGGCTGTTCCCGTGGCTTACGTGGTTGGTGATCCTGTTCATCTGCGGCACGCTGACCGTGATGCTCGTGAGTGAGGATCACCGGATGGAAGTCGGCGCGACGGCCGTGCTGGCGCTGATCGTGCTGCTCGCGTCGTGGCTGAACAAGCGTAGCCGCGACGCGCAGGCGATCGCGGGGCGGCGCGTGTCGGCGACGTGATGAAGTGACCGTGCTGCGGCGAGCGTGCGTGCTCGCCGTTGACGTGGCGGGGGAATGTCCTCCGGAAAGACAATGGCCAGATCGGCGTTTGCCGATCTGGCCATTTGTTTTCAGGTGACCGGTGCGGTTTTCGCGGTTGAAGCGAGGAACGGGCCCGGCCGTGCTTCTTAGAGGCATCGGCCGACTACTTCGGGGCCATTGCCGTCGCGATCAGTCGCAAATCGTGATCAGAAATCTCGAACAAGCCGAAACGGAACGGGTATCCCCAGTTGCGTCGGCCGCTTGAGAACGCCAACACGTCGAGAAGCCGAGCGATGGGTACGTCGCAGGTTTCCCGCCAGTCCACATCGCGTCGCCATGGGTGAAAGTCCCCCATGACGACCTGATAAGGTTCACGGGTCCGGACTATGCCGAGCGCCGTAAACGCCTGTAGCGGTTCCCCGCCACCAAAGCGATCGGTCGGAGAGTAATAGACGACCGAATCCCCGGAGCAAATGCGCCTGAGCGGCGCTGCCTTGCCATGGCAGACCTGCATGAATCCACCTGCGCGACCGAGTTGGACATGTTCTCGCGACGCAACGGCTATCCAGTTCCGGCTCATGATTCGCTAGGCGCGAACACGCGCAGGCGGTGTCCGTCCGGGTCGGCCGCTACGAAGGTGTAACCGAAGTCCATCCGTTTCGGGGACAGCTCGATCATCATGCGTTGTTCCCGACAGCGCTCATGCCACGCATCGACTTCGGCGTCGTTGCCTAGTGAGAATGCAAGCTCGCCACCGCCGCCCGTCATGGTCGCCTTTGGTTCGACGGCATGCATCGACCAGAGTCCAAGCATGATGCCCGAGTCCAGTGCAAACATCGCAAAGTTCGGCGACGACTCGACCGGTTCCCGGTCCAGCAATTGAGCGTAGAAGGCCGTGCTGGCAGTGGGATTGGCAACGTAAAGAATGACGACACCAGGATGCGACATCAGGGGCTCCAGACATGGTTGAAGAGTGGCTCCCGCAACGACTTTCAGGCATTTGAAGTCGTTCCGTTAGCACCATGTTCGGAGCAGACACTGTCAGATTGTGTCAGTAGTCATGCTTCTTCGATCCCTTCACGCACGCGCCATTCCTTAAGCAGGGCCAGCCGTCGGCGCGGGTAGCGCTCGTCGAGCACCGTCAGCGCGACGAGGCGATCCGTGCGAAAGTGCCTGAATTCCTCCCGCAGCTCGCACCACGCCACCAGGACGCGCACCCGGTCGAAGAAGCCGAGCGCAAAAGGCCAAACGGTTCGCGATGACTCGCGTTCCTGCGAATCGGAATATCGGATGCTGAGCTTGTGTTCGGCACGGATCGCGGCGCGCAGTTGATCCAGTGCCTGGTTGCCGTGAGCAACGACCTCTCCCGGGCCGACCAGCAGAGCCGAACTGTCCAGTTCAAAGCGTAAGTCAGAAGGCAGGACGGACGCGATCTTGGCCAGCGCGTTGCGTGCGGCATCCGCCAGTCGGGCATCGGCGCGATCAGACACCCAGTGCGAGCCCAATACGAGCGCCTCGATTTCATCGTTCGAGAACATCAGCGGTGGCAGCACGAATCCTGAGCGAAGGACATAGCCGATACCGGGCTCGCCGTCGATACGTGCCCCCTGTGCCTGAAGCGCCGCAATATCACGGTACAGCGTTCGCACACTGATACCGAGTTCTTGCGCAAGCTCGGCCCCGCGTACCGGGTGGCGTCGGCAGCGCAGGGCTTGCATCAACTGCAAAAGGCGTTCAGCGCGAGACAACGCATATTCCTTTGAAGTATGGATGCCGGCAGCTACGCTGCCATGCGGTCGCATGCTCGCTTGCGGGCCTTCGCCGCTTCGGCGTTATGCTGCTTGACGTTCCTGCGCTCGTGGGCGGGGTAGATACCCGGCTTGATCGGTGAACGTGCGGTCTCGCGTCAGGGAGTTCCGTAGAACTCCGCCAGATCCCGGCAAAAATCGTCAGACGTTGAACAGGAAGTTCATCACGTCGCCGTCGTGCACGACATATTCCTTCCCTTCCGCACGCATCTTGCCGGCTTCCTTCGCGCCTTGTTCACCCTTGTACGTGATGAAGTCGTCGAACGCGATCGTCTGCGCGCGGATGAAGCCGCGCTCGAAGTCGGTGTGGATCACGCCGGCTGCCTGCGGGGCCGTGTCGCCGATATGGATCGTCCACGCGCGCACTTCCTTCACGCCTGCGGTGAAGTAGGTCTGCAGGCCGAGCAGCTTGAAGCCTGCGCGGATCACGCGGTCGAGACCCGGCTCGGCCATGCCCATGTCGGCGAGGAACGCTTCCTTGTCCGCATCGTCGAGATCCGCGATTTCCGCTTCGATCGCCGCGCACACCGCGACCACCGGCGAACTCTCGCTTTCCGCGTACTTGCGCACCGCGTCGAGGTGCGGGTTGTTCTCGAAACCGTCGTCCTTCACGTTCGCGACGTACATCGCCGGCTTCGCGGTGATCAGGCAGAACGGCTTGAGCAATGCCTGCTCGTCGTCCGACAGATCGAGGCCGCGCACGGCCTTGCCCTGGTCGAGATGCGCGCGCACCTTCTCGAGCACCGCGGCGAGCTGCACCGCTTCCTTGTCGTTGCCCGACTTCGCGGCCTTCGAGTAGCGCGTGAGCGCCTTCTCGACGGTGCCGAGGTCGGCGAGCGCGAGTTCGGTGTTGATCACTTCGATGTCGTCGATCGGGCTCACCTTGCCGGCGACGTGAATGACGTTGTCGTCCTCGAAGCAGCGCACGACGTGCGTGATCGCGTCGGTTTCGCGGATGTTCGCGAGGAACTGGTTGCCGAGGCCTTCACCCTTGCTCGCGCCCGCGACGAGGCCCGCGATGTCGACGAACTCGACGACGGCCGGCACGACGCGCTCGGGGTTGATGATCTCGGCGAGCGCCTTCAGGCGCGTGTCAGGCACTTCGACGATGCCGACGTTCGGCTCGATCGTGCAGAACGGGTAGTTCTCGGCGGCGATGCCGGCCTTGGTCAGCGCATTGAACAGGGTGGACTTGCCGACGTTGGGCAAGCCGACGATGCCGCATTTGAGGCTCATGGAATCCTTCGGAAATTCAGTGGGTTACGGCTGTCCCGTGAGTTGCCTCAAGCGCTCCGAGAGGGGCATGCGCAGCAACCGCTGGACGAATCCGGGGACGGGACAAAAGACAGAAATCGGGGCGCTTGACCCACGATTTTGTACGAGTTTTGTCCACGAAAATGTCAATTGTAACGCTTTCGGACGCGCTTCTAGGCAGGCAGGCGGGCAAGCCTGGGGCCATCTTGAGGGACAAGGTTTTGTGCGGCCTATGTCTCAGAATCGGGAGACGGACGCAGACCTTCTGTGTGGCGACCAGTGTTCGGGGAAAGCAGGTCAGGGTGACGCTGGGGCGGTGGCCGCTGATTACCGTTGCCCAGGCCCGTGAGTTAGCCCTTCCGATTCTCCGCAAGTGCCGTGCTGGGGAATACTCGGTGACTACGGCGCGGGTCCAATTGCCGACCCTGAGGCAGGCGCTCGGGGAATATGCGAAGGCGAAGAAGGTGAGACCGTCTAGCTTGACCCGGTATGAGTCACTGCTGAAGACCCATTTCCAGGAATGGCTTGATAGGCCGGTCTCCGCTCTCCGTGAGTCTGCCTTCGGGGATCACTGCCACCAGTTCGCGCAGAGCAAGGGGGCGGCCCTCGTGGACCTTGGGCGGGGCATTATCGGGTCAATCACGCGCTTCCTCGGGGCGGTCTATGGGGTGGCCATCGAGAGCCCGTTTGTCAGGTTGGGGGCTGCTGGGCTGTTACCGGGGCGTCCGGAGGCGAGGGCGCGGAAGTTGACTGAGGGGGACCTACCGGCGTGGCATCAGGCGGTAGGCAGGTTGCCAGAACTCCAGCGGGACTACTTGAAGCTAATGCTGCTGACCGGGCTCCGCAAGAACGAGGGGAGCGAGATTAAGCGCGAGGATGTTGACCTGGGTGGAATGGTCCTCACAATCCCGGAGACCAAGGGTAGAAAGCCGCATACGCTGCCAATAACGGAGATGATGCGGGAGATACTGGAGAGGCGCTATAAGGGGCTGGAATCGAGCTCAAGGCTGTTCGGGGAGATGTCAGTGGATCACGTTACGGAGATGGCTGAGCGGGCCGGAGCACCTGCCTTTACGCTGCATGACCTGCGAAAGCTGGTTGCTAGTGCTGGGGCGCGGATGGGGATTGGAGACGCGATTCTAAGGCGGATATTAGGCCACGCTCCAAAACGCGGGGACGTGCTGAATAAGCATTATGTGAGCCTCTCGGAAGCGGATATAGACAGCGACCTTACGCGAATTCAAAATGCGCTGGTATGATACTTTTCCAAAACGTGATGCGTAGGGGTAAGGATGAAAAGTCTGGATGATATTTTTGGTGAATATGAAGAAAAGAAGGCGGCTGAAGCGAGGGCTGCTGAAGAGAAGCAGGAGAGAGAACGCGCAGAACGTGTTGCGTCTGGTCAGTTGCTGGGATCAGTAATTCTTCCAGTGGCTCAGAAGTTTGTTGCGGAGATAAATGAAAAGGGCCACAAGGCCGAGCTGCTCGACTACACAATGGGAGGCCAAGCGTACCCACACATTATTTTAAAGTTTACTCCTGTACCGAAGACTTCGGCGCGACATTACAGTGGCTACGTTGGTGCTTCCAAGCTCACATTTATGCATCGTGATGGCGGTGTAGTCAATGTGAGCATCGAAATTAGCACTGCACGCTCCGGCAGCGCGTGGGATGGCTACAGCGGTTCGCGGAATGGTACGGATTTTAAGCCAGAACAGATCACGGAAGAGTGGGCCACCAAGCAAGTTCTGATGTTTGTTGAGGCAGCGCTGAGAGTAAACTGATAATCAGGGCGCGCGCCAGGTCGGGGATAGGGCGGGTGGTGTTATTGAGCTCTTGATGACCTCTGGGACCGTATTGAGATAGCGGACAGGACTCACGAAGCCTTTTTGTCGAGAGTTCACGGGTAAGTGTACGGCGCTCTCACGGGGCTCCAAATAAAATTCCGGAAATTTCCGAGATGGCATCTGATAGAGTCCCGGCGCGAAACTCCCCCCGGTACCCCCTCCGTTTCCATGCGCGGGCATCGTCACGCGCAGCCCCTCTGACGCGCATCAGGTAGCCCGCGCGATACCCTGATGCGGGCGCGCGTCTCATCAGCCGTGAGCTAATGCGGGTTGGTCGTTCGGGGTGGGCCGCGCCGGTTGGCCTCATCCATCTCACCCCAAACCTCAGCAAGGCACTCCGCAGAGTTGGAGATGTAGAAGCGCCTACCGCTGATGTCCTTCAACCATGCGCGGGTCCATTGTTTCGGAAGCCCTTCAGGCGGCTGGGTGACGGTTCGATGTCTGTCAAGCACCAAGGTATCTGGCTCCCCGGGCGCTAGGATCAGGTGTCCGCTATCCGTTACGAACCGCTCAGAGTGCTCTGTGCCGTCATCTGCTGTCCCTCCCACAGCTACAAGGTAGACAGCATCGCGCCCAATGTTCCGCAGCCTTACGTGCAGCCTGGGCGCTCCGAATCCTCGCCTGACTTCGCATGATGTCTCCAGCTTGGTCTGTATGCCCCGATTGGCCAGCATTAGGGAGACGATGACCGCACCGCAAGTGCCGATTGCCGAAGCAACCTGCGCCCAATCCACCAAGCTCTGTGGCCAGAAGCTCATGCTTACCCCGCTTTCGTATTGATGAAGCTCTGACCCTACCGCCTCCCGCACGCTGACTCAAGGCCGAATCGGAGTGTCAACTTTAGGTACACCCCAGCTTGACTGTCAGGTGGTGGACCACGGTGCGTCAAATTAGGGTGGTTTACGTTATTTCTTGACACTCTGAAATCAGGGTCATAGACTTCAACCTGACACATTGACCACGGGGAAGAGTCATGAGCAAGGGGAAGCACATCGGTTATATCCGCGTCAGCACGGTAGACCAGAGCACGGAACGCCAGCTTGATGGCGTGGACCTGGACAAGGTATTCACGGACAAGGCGAGCGGGAAGGACACCGAGCGCCCCCAGCTCCAGGCGGCTCTGGACTACATGCGCGATGGGGACACGCTAATGGTGCATAGCATGGACCGCCTAGCGCGCAACACTGAGGACCTGCTTAGGATGGTCCGTGAGCTGACCGAGCGGGGCGTTACGGTCCTGTTCGTGAAGGATGCGATGACCTTCTCAGCGGACAAGCGGAACCCTCAGCAGGAACTCATGATGACCATGCTGGCCGCCTTCGCGCAGTTCGAGCGGTCATTGATTCGCGAGCGCCAGCGTGAGGGCATCGCCATTGCCAAGGCTAACGGGGTGTACAAGGGCCGTAAGCCATCGCTCAGCCCTGAGCAGGTCAATACGCTGCGCCAGCGGGCGGCCAGCGGGGAGGCTAAGGCTACCATCGCGAGGGACCTGGGGATTAGCCGCGAGACGCTGTATCAGTATCTGAGGCAGCCGCTACAAGGGTAACTTCGCATGCGCTGGACTCATTATCGGGAACGGGCTGCGATATCATGCTTTCGGAGCATAGGCGGCAGCGACACGGCGCTGCATTTCCGCGTCCAAACAATACGAGAGGACCAGCGTGGAAAACCAAGCGTCCCAGTCCACTTTGACCGGGCTTCTAGAGCGCCCGACTACGCAACTATTAGAGGACTTTGGCGCTGGTAACGCCTCCCCAGGGTCGGGAAGCGCAGCGGCCCTAATGGGGCTATTGGCCTGCAAACTGATAGTAACTGTTTGTCGCAAGAGCCTGGAGAAACCAGTCTGCCAAAAGCACTGGCCTGGGCTCGAATACATTCAAGATCAGATTCAAACGCAGTTCGAACCCACCTTGCGAACGCTATTCGAGAAAGACGCGCGTGAGTTCGATCAAGTTGTGGCATTGAGGAGGGCGCGTGACCAAGCCGAAACGGCACACGATAAGAGCACGTATTCACGCGAATCCAATGCATTACTAGAGGAAGCCACAGAGAACGCATTCAAGATTGCTGACGTTTGCATGAGGCTGATCGAGCATGGGATCACCGTCTTCGAAAATGGATGGCCGTCGGTTCGGGGTGACTCTGGCGCTGCAATAAGTGTCGCGGTTTCTGGCGTAATGTCCGGTATCTTCATTGCGAACCTGAACATCAAATCTCTGAAGGGCAGGCGGTACGCGACGGCTAATGTTGGTCGATGCACAGAGCTGCACGCCGAGCTAGGCAAGAAGCAATCACGAGCCTTCGGATGCATATTGTCATTGAATGCCGAGGTGTTAACTACGGTGCAGTTGGACTTCATCGCGACAGAAGACGTTGACGGTGTATCTGATTCGACTCATCGAGACGGCAGCGCGTGACAGCGATTTAGCCTAGCGCGTAAACTTTCGGCTCTACAACGCAAACCGCAGAGCGCCATGGCCGAAATTACTCAGCCCACACCGGAGCAAATCCGCCAGATCATCCAGAAGCACGGGGTTACCCGCAGCGAAGCCGCTGCCATGGTCCACGTCAGCATCAACGCTTGGCACAAGTGGAGCGCGAGCGAGGGTAGCGGGGATCACCGAGCAATGCCGCTGGCCGCTTGGGAACTGCTCCTGCTGAAGTTGGGCGAACACCCAAGCAAGAAGCTAGTTGATGCATAACCCCATTGGGGGTATATTCTCGTAACGGCAGCGCAGTGGGCGCGCCGATAACTTAGTGAGTTAGCGAATGTTCCGAATCACCATCAGCACCCGCTGTTTCTCCCTCAGCATCGACCAGGACGCCGCATCCCTCCGCATCGGCTCCCGTGAATTCCTGCTGCTCCGTGACTACGTAGAGCGCAACCGTAAACCCCGCCTTTTGGAAACCTTCCGAGACACTGAAGCCCGTAGCTGGGAGGCGCTGGTGATGCGCCGCTGGTTGGTCTCCAGTTTCCCGGCCTGAGCATCCTGAGTGCGGCTGAGAGCTCAGCCAGCAATCCCATAGAAGCGCCTCCCGGAAACGGTTGGCGCTTTTCTGTTTTTCTCACCGGCTGATTGCCAAGCTGGGCGTGGTTTTGGTGACGATTCCCCAGCCTAAAAACCGACTCTCGTAGATACGGGCACTGTTCTTAACCACCACTCTCGCAGATGGGCACGGCTAAAAACCCGCTCTCGCAGCTACGGGCACTGAAGCGTACGCGGTCATTAATTCACGCCTCTCAGAGTGGTAGCGTCGAACTCCGAGGTGTGGCAGCGGCGACTCAGCGCAGGTCGGCGGGCATCTTCCACGGCAACAGCGCGTCGTAGTCCTCGACGGTCG
>NZ_JAAGPL010000183.1:0-17326 GCF_017104785.1 Burkholderia sp. Ac-20353
GTGCCCGCCGGCTCCGGCACGGCAGCCGGCGCGGCCGGCGGCAGCGGCTCGCTTGCCAGCTCGTTCGCCGGCTCGCTCGTCCGGTTGCCTAGATAGTCGGTCCACAGCTTGCTGTCGGTGTCGTAGAGCTTGCAGCGCCGCGCCGTATCGAAATACCAGCGCCAGCTGAAGCGCTGCACGACGATGCGCCCGGGCAGCATGTCCTCCAGCTTCGCCTGCGCGGGCTTGAGCCGGTAGAGCGGCACGCTCATGTCGACGTGGTGGGCCGTGTGCTCCATGATGTGGTGCAGCAGGCCGCCGATGCCGAACGGGAACGTCAGATGCAGCGTCGTCGACACGAACGGCGCGGCGTTCGACCATTCGGCCCGGTTCGCATGCCACGCGATGCGCGGATCGGTATGGTGGACGTACACGACGAACCCGATCATCGAGCACCAGAACAGGAACGGCACGAGCACGCCGGTCGCGAGGAGCAGCGCGACGGACTGCTGCGTCGCGATCGCCGCCCAGACGACGGCAGCAACCCACACCACCGCGAAGCCGGTCACCAGCAGGCAATCGCGCCGGAACACGGGCCGCGACGCGCCGATGTAGCCCCTGGTCGGGAAATACATCCGCAGCCACCAGATTTCGACGAGATAGTAGAGCCCCGGCGCCCAGCCGCTTCGGTAGATGCGATCGAGCAGCCGGCGCGTCGGCGACAGCGCCGCGTATTCCGCCGGCGTATGCGGCGCCCACACGAAATCGAAACCCTTCAGGTTCGTGTAGCCGTGGTGCACGACGTTGTGCCCGACTTCCCACAGGCTGTACGGCGTCAGCGACGGCAGGAACGCGATGCGGCCGAGCCAGCGGTTCAGTCGTCGGTCGGGCGTCAGGCTCTGGTGGCACGCGTCGTGCCCGATGATGAAGAGCCGCCCCGTGATGAAGCCGGCCGCCATCCCGCAAACGATCTTGCCGACGATCGTCGGGATCAGCAGCGCGCCCGCGAACGCCGCGAACAGCAGCACGTAGTCGAGCACGAGCAGGAGGATCGGGCGCACGATCTCGCGCGCGGCGAACGGCACGAGCCACGAGCGGATGACCTTGCGATGCGGCATCGGCGCGTCGGCGCGAACGGGTGTCTGGGAATCTTGATTGACCATGATGCAGAAAGGCGCGCGAACCGCGCGCCCCCGAAAGGAAACCAGCCGTGCAATGGACACGGCACGAATGCGTGAACGGAAAGCCCGCGGAATATCCGCGGAAAGCCCGTTACCGCGACATCATGTTCATGCTGACGTTGTGCATCACCCACAGCGTCCCGACGATCAGGATCAGCGCGGTAAGCACCGTATAGCTGAACGCCATCACGTTCCAGCGCTGGCTCGACGACGTGTTCATGTGCAGGAAGCACACGAGGTGCACGAGGATCTGCACGAACGCGAGCACCGCGAGCGCAATGAGCGCCGCCTTCGGCGCGAGCACGCCGCCCATCACGAGGCCGAACGACGCGGCCGTCAGCAGCACCGACAGCACGAAGCCGACCATGTAGCCGCGCGCCGTGCCGTGCGCTTCGTCGTGGTGAATGAGTTCCGAATGGGCCATTTAGATCACGCTCGCGAGATAGACGAAGGAGAACACGCAGATCCAGACGATGTCGAGGAAGTGCCAGAAGAGGCTCAGGCACGTGAGGCGCCTGAAGTCGCGTTCCGTCATGCCGGGGCCGCGCGCGATCTGCACGACGAGCACGACCATCCACAACAGGCCGACGGCCACGTGCAGCCCGTGCGTGCCGACCAGCGCGAAGAACGCCGACAGGAACGCGCTGCGTCCGGGCCCCGCGCCTTCCGCGATCAGGTGCGAGAACTCGCGCAGCTCCATCGCGAGAAACGCGACGCCCAGCACGAACGTCACCGCGAGCCACACGAACACCGCGCCACGCCGGCGACGCTGCGCGCCGAGCATTGCGAAACCGTACGTGATGCTCGATAGCAGCAGCGCGGCCGTCTCGAGCGCGACGCCCGGAATGTCGAACAGGTCCTTCGCGGTCGGGCCGCCCGCAAACTGGTTGCCGAGCACCGCGAACGTCGCGAACAGCGATGCGAAGATCACGCAGTCGGTCATCAGGTACAGCCAGAAGCCGAACACCGAATGCGACGGCGGATGGTGATGCGCCGCCGGCTGGCGGGCAGCGCCCGCAAGAGATTGATACGACATCAGTTCGCCTCCAGTTCGGCTTCCGGCAACGGCGTGCGCATCCGCACGCCCGCGCGTTGTTCCTCGATCTTGCGGACGGTATCCGCCGGAATGTAATAGCCTTCGTTGTCCTGCGCGCTGTACAGCACCACCGTCGCGACGATGCCGACGAGCGACGCGATCGCGAGCCACCAGATGTGCCAGACGAGCGCGAAGCCGAGCAGCAGGCTGAACACGCCGACGAACAGGCCCGCGCTCGTATTCGACGGCATGTGGATGTCCTGGTACTTGACGTTCTTGCCGAGCCCGATGCCGAGGCCCTTCGCCTTGCGATACGCGAGCTCGTCGAGCTCATGCACGTCCGGAATCACCGCGAAGTTGTAGACGGCCGGCGGCGACGACGTCGCCCATTCGAGCGTGCGGCCGTTCCACGGATCGCCGGTCGCGTCGCGATACTGCGACTGCGCACGATTGCGCCAGCCGACCCACACCGAAGCGACCTGGAACAGCACGCCGACCGCGATCAGCACCACGCCGAACACGGCAGCGACGAGCCACGGATGCCAGGCCGGGTTGTCGTAGTGATTCAGGCGGCGCGTCATGCCCATGAAGCCGAGCACGTAGAGCGGCATGAACGCCGCATAGAAACCGAGGAACCAGCACCAGAACGCGCGCTTGCCGAGCTTCTCGTCGAGCCTGAAGCCGAACACCTTCGGGAACCAGTAATGGACGCCCGCGAAATAGCCGAATACGACGCCGCCGATGATCGTGTTGTGGAAGTGTGCGATCAGGAACAGGCTGTTGTGCAGCACGAAGTCCGCGCCGGGAATCGCCAGCATCACGCCCGTCATGCCGCCGATCGTGAACGTGACCATGAAGCCGATCGTCCACAACACGGGCGCCGTGAATTCGAGGCGCCCGCGGTACATCGTGAACAGCCAGTTGAAGATCTTCACGCCGGTCGGGATCGCGATGATCATCGTCATGATCCCGAAAAACGCGTTGACGTCGGCGCCCGAGCCCATCGTGAAGAAGTGGTGGAGCCACACGAGGAACGCGAGCACCATGATCACGCACGACGCATACACCATCGTCTTGTAGCCGAACAGCGGCTTCTTCGCGAACGTCGCGATCACTTCCGAATAGATGCCGAACGCCGGCAGCACGAGGATGTACACCTCCGGATGCCCCCACGCCCAGATCAGGTTCAGGTACAGCATCGCGTTGCCGCCTGCATCGTTCGTGAAGAAGTGCATGTCGAGGTAGCGATCGAGGCCGAGCAGCGCGAGCGCGACCGTCAGGATCGGGAACGTTGCCATGATCAGCACGTTCGAGCACAGCGCGGTCCACGTGAACACGGGCATCTTCATCAGCGTCATGCCCGGCGCCCGCATCTTGATGATCGTCACGAAGAAGTTGATCGCGGTGATCAGCGTACCGACGCCGGAAATCTGCAGCGCCCACAGGTAGTAGTCGACGCCGACGCCCGGGCTGAACTGCAGCTCCGACAGCGGCGGATACGCGAGCCAGCCCACCTGCGCGAACTCGCCGATCACGAGCGAGATGTTCATCAGGATCGCGGCCACGGCCGTCATCCAGAAGGAGAGCGAGTTCAGGAACGGGAACGCGACGTCACGCGCGCCGATCTGCAGCGGCACGATCAGGTTGAAGAACGCGACCAAGAGCGCCATCGCCATGAAGAAGATCATGATCACGCCGTGCGCGGTGAAGATCTGGTCGTAGTGATGCGGCGGCAGGTAGCCGGGGCCGTTGTACGCGAGCGCGAGCTGCAAGCGCATCATCACCGCGTCCGCGAAGCCGCGCAGCAGCATCAGCACCGCGACGATCATGTACATCACGCCGATCCGCTTGTGGTCGACCGACGTCAGCCATTCGCTCCACAGCCATTTCCACCGACGGGTGACCGTCAGCGCGGCGACGATGCCCAGCACGACGAGCCCCATGAAGGCGCTCGCCCCCATGATGATGGGCTGATCGAACGGGATCGCCGAAAGTGTCAGTTTGCCGAACATGCGTTACCCCTTCGTCGTACAGGCAGCGTCCTTCAGATCGAGGACGTGACCGTCGTTGTATTTCGCGATGATGTTGTGGAACAGCTTCGGATCGACCGTCGAGAAGTAGCGCACGGGCGCCTTCTCGCTCGGCTGCGCGACTGAGCTGTACGCGGTCATGTCGAGCCGGTCGGACGACGCCTTCACCTTCTGCACCCACGCGTCGAACTGCTCGCGCGGCTCGGCGAGCGTGCGGAACTTCATGTCGGAGAAGCCGCGGCCGCTGTAGTTCGCCGACACGCCCGCGTAATCGCCCGCTTCGTCGGCGATCAGGTGCAGGCGCGTCTGCATGCCGGCCATCGCGTAGACCTGGCTGCCGAGCTGCGGGATGAAGAACGAGTTCATCACCGAATCCGACGTGATGCGGAAATTCACCGGCGTGCCCACGGGAATCGCGAGCTGGTTGACCGATGCGATGCCGAACTCCGGATAGATGAACAGCCACTTCCAGTCGAGCGCGACGACTTCGACGTCGATCGGCTTCACCGACGATTCGAGCGGCTTGTACGGGTCGAGCTCGTGCGTGGTCTTCCACGTGAGAATGCCGAGGAACAGGATGATCAGCGTCGGCACGGTCCAGATCACGACTTCGATCGCGGTCGAATGCGACCAGTTCGGCGCATAGGTCGCGTTGCGGTTCGACGCGCGATAGCGCCACGCGAAGTAAAGCGTCAGCAGGATCACCGGCACGACGACGATCAGCATCGCCCATGTCGACGTCGCAATCAGCGATTTCTCCGCGACGCCCACCGCCCCCTTGGGGTCGAGCACGTGAAGTTCACTGCATCCGGCCAGTCCCGCCAGTATCGCGATGGCGGGGGCCGCCCGCGCACCGCCGGTGATTCGTCTGATCATTGTTCGTTCGCCTGAATGTCGTTGAGAAGGACTGCCGGGCCGCACACCGCCGTTGCGCGACGCGTGTCGACCGCGGCGACCTCCGCGCGAACTGTACGGAAAGTTGCTGCAGTGCATCTTGACGGCGAACAAACTTCGCCGATTTGAGCGAAAACCGGTGCGAGTCGGTTCGAATGCGGGAGCTTGAGATTGCCGGCGGCAACTGCCGGCGTAACTGCTGATGGGGAAGCGGATGCGGGGGAAAGGAAAACGACGCGCCGACCCGGAGTCGGGCGTCATCGACCCGGCGCGTCACGCGACACGCCGGTCGTGAATATCGAACAGAGACCGCGCTGTTGGCGGCGTGTCAGTCGAACTGACGGAAGTCCGGCTTGCGCTTCTCGAAGAACGCGGTCATCGCCTCGCGCGCTTCCGGCGCGCGCAGCATCGCGCCGAAGTGCTGCGCCTCTTCGGCCATCCGCGCCGCGACCGGCACGCCGCCCGCATCCTTCAGCAACGCCTTCGTCACGCGCAGCGACGACGCTGGCAGCGCGGCGAGCTTCGCGGCCTGCTTCGCCGCGAATGCGTCGAGCTCGGCAGCCGGCAGCACGCGGTTGACGATGCCGATCCGGTGCGCGTCGAGCGCATCGAACGCTTCACCGAGCAGCAGCTTCTCCGCCGCGACCTGATGGCCCGCGAGACGCGGCAGCAGCAGGCTCGACCCGGCCTCCGGGCACAGCCCGAGCGACACGAACGGCAGCGAGAACGTCGCCGTGTCGGCTGCGTACACGAGATCGCAATGCAACAGCATCGTCACGCCGACGCCGATCGCGATGCCCGGCACGGCGGCCACAACCGGCTTGGCCGCGCTGCTGATGCGCGCGAGAAACTGGAACACCGGCGCGCTCTCGTCCTTCGGCGGCGTCTTCAGGAAATCCTCGAGATCGTTGCCCGCGCTGAAATTGCCGTCGCTGCCGCGCAGCAGGATCACGCGGACCGCGTTGTCTTCCTGCGCTTCGCCGAGCGCGTCGGCCATTACCTGATACATCGCTGCCGTCAGCGCATTCTTTTTCGACGGCCGTGCAATCGTGATCGTCATCACGCCATCGGCGCGTTCTACCTGGATGTCAGTCACAAGCGTCTCCTATGCTGTTCTCGATCGGAATGAAAAAAACGGTGCGCGAGCTCGTGGCCCGCGCACCGTCGGCGTTACTGTTGCGCCCCGCTTACAGGCGTTCGATGATGCCCGCGGCGCCCATGCCGGTGCCGACGCACATCGTCACCATCCCGTACTTCAGGTTGCGGCGGCGCAGGCCGTGCACGACGGTCGCCGCGCGGATCGCGCCGGTCGCGCCGAGCGGATGGCCGAGCGCGATCGCGCCGCCCATCGGGTTGACCTTCGACGGGTCGAGGCCGAGGTCGCGCATCACCGCCAGCGACTGCGCGGCAAACGCCTCGTTCAGCTCGATCCAGTCGAGATCGTCCTGCTTCAGGCCGGCGGCCTTCAGCGCAGCCGGAATCGCTTCCTTCGGGCCGATGCCCATGATTTCCGGCGGCACGCCGCGCACCGCGAAACTCACGAAGCGCGCGAGCGGCGTCAGGTTGAACTGCTTGAGCACCTTTTCCGACACGACGAGCAGCGCGCCCGCGCCGTCCGACGTCTGCGAGCTGTTGCCGGCCGTGACCGAACCCTTGTTCGCGAACACCGTGCGCAGCTTCGCGAGGCCTTCGAGCGTCGTGTCCGCACGCGGGCCTTCGTCGAGCGCGATCTCACGCGTCTTCACGTCGACTTCACCGGTCGCGAGGTTCGGGAAGCGTTCGGTGATCGTGTAGGCAGCGATCTCGTCGTTGAATTCGCCGGCCTGCTGTGCGGCGAGCGCCTTGCGGTGCGACTCGACCGAGAACGCGTCCTGGTCTTCGCGGCTCACCTTCCACTGCTCGGCGACGCGCTCGGCGGTCAGGCCCATCCCGTATGCGATGCCGAAATCCTCGTTGCGATCGAAGATGTGCGGCGACATCGACGGCTTGTTGCCCATCATCGGCACCATGCTCATCGATTCGCAGCCGCCCGCGAAGATCGCGTCCGACTCGCCGACGCGGATGCGGTCGGCCGCCATTGCCAGCGCGGTGATGCCCGACGCGCAGAAGCGGTTGACCGTCACGCCGCCGACCGTCTGCGGCAGGCCCGCGAGCAGCGCGCCCATCCGCGCGACGTTCAGGCCTTGCTCGGCTTCCGGAATCGCGCAGCCGATGATCGCGTCTTCGATCAGCTTCGTGTCGAAGCCGGGCACCTGCGCGACGGCCGACTTGATCGCGTGAACCAGCAGTTCGTCCGGGCGCGTGTTCTTGAAGACACCGCGCGGGGCCTTGCCGATCGGGGTGCGGCTGGCGGCGACGATGTATGCGTCTTGCAGTTGTTTGCTCATTTCAGAACTCCTTGTCCGCTCGCTCAGTTACGCACCGGCTTGCCGGTCTGCAACATGCCCATGATCCGTTCCTGCGTCTTTTGCGTGCCGAGCAGCTCGACGAATGCGCGGCGCTCGAGCGCGAGCAGCCATTCCTCGTCGACGAGGCTGCCCGCCTCGACGTCGCCGCCGCACACCGCTTCCGCGATGCGGCTCGCGATCAGGAAGTCGTGATCGCTGATGAAGCGGCCGTCGCGCATGTTGACGAGCGATGCCTTGATCGTCGCGATCGCCGAGCGGCCTGCGACCGGCACGTCCTTCGCCTTCAGCGGCGCACGGTAGCCGGTGTCGGCCAGCGCACGCGCTTCCTTCTTCGCGGTGTCGAGCAGTTCGAACACGTTGAACACGATCGTGTCGGACGGCTTCACGTAGCCCATCGCACGCGCATCGTGCGCGGACGCCGACACCTTCGCCATCGCCGCATTCTCGAACGACTTCGTGACGAACTTCAGGATGTCGGTGGTCGCGTTGGCTGCCGTGGCCGCTTCCGCCGCGCGCAGCGCCGCTTCCTTCAGGCCGCCGCCCGCCGGCACGAGGCCGACGCCCACTTCGACGAGGCCGATGTAGCTCTCGACGTGCACGACGCGCTTCGCGCTGTGCAGCATCAGCTCGCACCCGCCGCCGAGCGCGATGCCCGACACGGCCGCGACGACCGGCACGTTCGCGTACTTCACGCGCAGCATGCCTTGCTGGAACTTCTTCACAAACGGCTCGATGCCCTTTGCGCCGCCCATCATGAACGCCGGCATCGCCTCTTCGAGGTTCGCGCCCGCCGAGAACGGGCCGCCCGGCGTGCCGAGCTTCAGCGACGTCGGCTGCCAGATCACGACACCCTTGTAGTCCTTCTCCGCGAGCTCGATCGCCTGCACGAGGCCGTCGATCACGCTCGGTCCGATCGTGTTCATCTTCGACTTGAACGACACGATCACGACGTCGTCTTCACCGGCACGGTCGTCGACCCATGCGCGCACCGCGTCGGTCTCGAACAGCGTCTTGCCGTAGGTCTTCGGGTCGGCGCCCGTCTCACCGAGCAGCGGCGCACGGAACACCTGCTTGTTGTAGACGGCGAGGTCCGAACGCGGCACGAAGCGCTTCGACGCCGGCGCCCACGAGCCTTCGGCCGTGTGCACGCCGCCCTGTTCGGCGACCGGGCCTTCGAGCACCCACGCTGGCAGCGGCACGTTCGCGAGCGCCTTGCCGGCCGCGATGTCTTCCTGCACCCACTCGGCCACCTGCTTCCAGCCGGCGGCCTGCCAGCCTTCGAACGGGCCTTCGTTCCAGCCGAAGCCCCAGCGGATCGCGAGGTCGACGTCGCGCGCGTTGTCCGCGATCGACTCGAGATGCACGCCGATGTAATGGAACACGTCGCGGAAGATCGACCACAGGAACTGCGCGTGCGGATGGTCCGTTTCACGCAGCAGCTTCAGGCGCTCGGCAGGCGGACGCTTCAGGATGCGGCCGACGGTTTCGTCCGCCTTCGCGCCCGAATCGACATAGGTGCCCGTCTTCGCGTCGAGCACCTTGATCGCCTTGCCTTCCTTCTTGTAGAAACCGCCGCCCGTCTTCTGGCCGAGCGCGCCCTGCTTCACCAGTTCGGCGAGCACGGCAGGCGTCTGGTAGACCGGGAAGAACGGATCGTCGGCGAGGTTGTCCTGCATCGTCTTGATCACGTGCGCCATCGTGTCGAGGCCGACCACGTCCGCGGTGCGGAACGTCGCCGACTTCGCGCGGCCGAGGCGGCTGCCGGTCAGGTCGTCGACTTCGTCGAAGCGCAGGCCGAACTTCGCGGCCTCGGTGATCACCGCGAGGATCGAGAAGATGCCGACGCGGTTCGCGATGAAGTTCGGCGTGTCCTTCGCGCGCACGACGCCCTTGCCGACGACGCTCGTCAGGAACGTCTCGAGCTGGTCGAGGATTTCCGGGCGCGTGTGCGCGGTCGGGATCAGCTCGACGAGGTGCATGTAGCGCGGCGGGTTGAAGAAGTGCACGCCGCAGAAGCGCGCCTTCAGCTCGTCGGCGAATCCTTCGGACAGCTTGGTGATCGACAGGCCCGACGTGTTGGTCGCGAAGATCGCGTTCGGCGCGAGGTGCGGCGCGACCTTCTTGTACAGGTCGTGCTTCCAGTCCATCCGCTCGGCGATCGCCTCGATCACGACGTCGCACTCGGCGAGCTTCGCGATATCGTCCTCGTAGTTCGCGGCCTCGAGGTATTTCGCGTCTTCCTTCACGCCGAACGGCGCGGGCGACAGCTTCTTCAGGTTCTCGATCGCCTTCAGCGCGATCGCGTTCTTCGGGCCTTCCTTGGCCGGCAGGTCGAACAGCAGCACGGGCACGCGCGCGTTGACGAGATGCGCGGCGATCTGCGCGCCCATCACGCCGGCGCCCAGCACGGCCACCTTGCGAATGATGAAATTGCTCACGGGATGTCTCCGGATGAAGCTGCGTAGCGCGGATCGTATGAAGGGCTACGCGGCGAAGTGAGTACCAGGAACCGTACCGACCGGGCGACACGCGATGCGCGCCGCCCGACGTCAGATCAGAACAGCGATTCGTCGACTTCCATCATCGTCTTCGAACCGGCGCGCGCGGCGCGGATCGTCGATGCGGTCTCGGGCAGCAGACGCGCGAAGTAGAAGCGTGCGGTCGCGAGCTTCGACTTGTAGAACGGATCGCCCGATGCTTCGTTGTCGAGCGCGAGGCGTGCCATGCGAGCCCAGAAGTACGAGAACACGAGGTGGCCGACGGTACGCAGGTACGGCACGGCGGCAGCGCCGACTTCGTCCGGGTTCTGCATCGCCTTCATGCCGATTTCCATCGTCAGCTTCTGCACCTTGTCGCCGATGTCCGCGAGCGGGTTGATGAACTCGGCCATCTCGGGCTTCACGCCTTCGGCTTCCGCGAACTCCGTGACGAGCTTGCCGAACTTCTTCAGCTTCGCGCCCATGTCGCCGAGCACCTTGCGGCCCAGCAGGTCGAGCGACTGGATCGAGTTCGTGCCTTCGTAGATCATGTTGATCCGCGCGTCGCGCACGTATTGCTCCATGCCCCACTCGGAGATGAAGCCGTGGCCGCCGTAGATCTGCATCGCGTGGTTCGTGCACTCGAACGCGTTGTCGGTCAGGAACGCCTTGATGATCGGCGTGAGCAGCGCGACGAGGTCGGCCGCTTCCTTGCGCACCGCTTCATCGGCATGCGACAGCTCCTTGTCGATCTGCAGCGCCGACCAGTACGTGAACGCGCGCGCGCCTTCCGCGTAGGCCTTCTGCGTGAGCAGCATGCGGCGCACGTCCGGGTGCACGATGATCGGGTCGGCCGGCTTGTCCGGCGCCTTCGGGCCCGTCAGCGAGCGCATCTGCAGGCGCTCCTTCGCGTACGTCAGCGAGTTCTGGTACGCGACTTCCGTGAGGCCGAGGCCCTGCATGCCGACGCCGAGACGCGCGGCATTCATCATCACGAACATCGCGTTCAAGCCCTTGTTCGGCTCGCCGACCATCCAGCCCGTCGCGTTGTCGAGGTTCATCACGCAGGTCGAGTTGCCGTGGATGCCCATCTTGTGCTCGATCGAGCCGCACTTGATGCCGTTGCGCTCGCCCGGCTCGCCCGACGCGTCGGGGATGAATTTCGGCACGATGAACAGCGAGATCCCCTTCGTGCCTTGCGGCGCGTCCGGCAGGCGCGCGAGCACGAGGTGGATGATGTTCTTCGACATGTCGTGCTCGCCGCTCGAGATGAAGATCTTCGTGCCGCTGATCGAGTACGAGCCGTCGGCGTTCGGTTCGGCCTTGGTGCGCAGGATGCCGAGGTCGGTGCCGCAGTGCGGCTCGGTCAGGCACATCGTGCCCGTCCATTCGCCCGACACGAGCTTCGGCAGGTAGCGCTGCTGCAGTTCGGGCGCACCGTGTGCGTGCAGGCATTCGTACGCGCCGTGCGACAGGCCCGGATACATCGTCCACGCCTGGTTCGCCGAGTTCAGCATTTCGTACAGCGCGTTGTTCACGAACGCGGGCAGCCCCTGGCCGCCGTAATCGGGATCGCAGCCGAGCGCCGGCCAGCCGGCCTCGACGTATTGCTGGTAGGCTTCCTTGAAGCCGGTCGGGGTCTTCACGACGCCGTCGCCGGCGTACGTGCAGCCTTCACGGTCGCCGACCTGGTTCAGCGGGAACAGCACCTCGGAGCAGAACTTGCCCGCTTCTTCGAGGACCTGGTTGATCGTGTCGGCGTCGAGGTCCGCATGCCTGGGCATTTGCTTGACTTCGGCTTCGACGTTCAGAAGCTCGTGCAACACGAATTGCATGTCGCGCAGCGGCGCGGCGTACTGTCCCATGACTCTCTCCAAAGTAGGGCAAACGGCTCGAGCTCCTGGCGGGCGGATCACGCGCCGCTAACGGCTCTCGCTCTGATACGAAACAATCGTTTTTTCCAGCGCGGCCCACGTCAGGCGCACCGCCTCCGGCGAATGCAGGAAGCGCGCGTCGTGATGCAGGCCGAGCGTGACGGCGTACAGCTCGAAGAGCATCAGGTCCGGATCGGTGTCCGCACGCAGATGGCCTTCGTCCTTCGCTTGCGAAATCGCGCGCAGCAACGCGGCACGCCAGGCGCTCACGCTCGCGACCAACTGCTCGCGCACGGAACTGTCCGGCCGGTCGTCGTACTCGACGGCGCCGCTGATGTAGATGCATCCAGTCGTCACCTCCTGAATGCGCTTCTCGATCCAGCGCGCCAGCATTGCACGCAGACGCGGCAGACCGCGCGGCTCGCGCAGGCTCGGAAAGAACACCTCGTTTTCGAAACGATGGTGATACTCGCGCACGACTTCCACCTGCAAATCCTCGCGCGATCCGAAGTGCGCAAACACGCCACTCTTGCTCATCTGCATGCGCTCGGCCAGCAGGCCGATCGTCAGCCCCTCCAGCCCGTCACGGCTGGCGAGGTCCAATGCAGCTTCAAGGATCGCGGCACGCGTCTGTTCGCCTTTTCGCATAGCTATTTCTGTAACCGTTCGGGGGTTCGAATAAAATCGAACGGCCGTACTATTATTGAGTGCGACCGTCCGCGAAACAAGGAAATTATTAGAAACTGGTGTCTAACCGAACCGCTATTTTGCGCGATTCGGACCGCGTTGGATGCGGTTTTCCGCACGGCCGTGCGGGAAAGTATGAAATGCGTGCTTAGTCGTATCCGCCGACCGTCAGCGCCTTCATCAAGGTGCGGTAGGTTGCATAGGCGAGCCAGTTCAGCACACGCTCCGCGAACGGGCGCGCCGCATAGCGCGCCGGGTCGATCTCGCGGCCGTCGGCGAACGCCGCGGCGATCGCGTCGCGCAGCTCGTTCGTCACCGTGTCGTGCCGCACCAGCACGACATTGGCCTCATTGTTCAACATCAGGCTCAGCGCGTCCAGATTCGACGAGCCGACCGTCGCCCAATTGTCGTCGATCACGGCGACCTTGCCGTGCAGCATCGTCTTGTCGTATTCGGCCACCCGCACGCCGGCGCGCAGCAGCGCGTGGTACAGGAACGGCACCGCGGTGTCGAGCGCCGCGAATTCGTTGCGGCCGATCAGGATCCGCACGTCGACGCCGCGCCGCGCGGCGCCCGCCAGCGCGCGGCGCAGCTTGCGGCCCGGCATGAAATACGGATTCGCGAGCAGGATCCGCTGCCGCGCCTGGCCGATCGCCGCGAGGTACGCCTTCTCGATCGCACGGCGGTTCACGACGTTGTCGCGCGCGACGAACGCGACGCTCGGCTCGGTCACGATCCTGAGCGCACCGGCCTTGATCCAGCGGTGGCTGCGCATCCAGCGGCGAAACATGTCGGGAAACGCGTCGCCGCCGGCCAGCCCCGCCGCGTACTGCGCGTAAGGTTTGTGGCCGAACCGGATCCGGTGCCATTGCAGCTCCAGCGCGGCGCGCACGTCGGCGACGACGGGCCCCGTCATCTCGACACTGAAATCCCAGCGCGGATAGTCGAGCGTCGTGCCGTTCTGCGCGTAGTCGTCGACGATGTTGATGCCGCCGCAAAACGCATACGCGCGATCGACGACGGCAAGCTTGCGGTGCGTGCGCGAGAAGCCGAAGCGGCCGAACAGGTAGCGGTTGTAGATGCAATGCTCGATGCCCGCGTCGGCCCAGGTATCGAATAGCGGCAGCCGTGCGGTGCCGATGCCGTCGGTGATCACGCGCACGCGCACGCCGCGCTGCGCGGCGCGCATCAGCGCGTCGGACACGGGCCGTCCGGCCGCGTCGTCGCAGAAGATATAGGTTTCGAGCATTACCTGCTCGCGGGCGCCGTCGATCCGTTCGATCAGTGCGCCGAAGAAGTCCTCGCCGCCCTGGCAGAGCCGCACGGCATTGCCCGACGTGAACGCGAGCCGCGATGCGGAGCCCCGCTCCTGCAGGAACATCTGCCGCAGTTGCGCGAATCGCTTGCGGGCCTCCCCGTTCATGTGAATCAGGGGGTCCGGCCACCCGGGATCCGGCCACCCGGGGTCCGGCCATCCGGGGTCGCGCCAACCGGGGGCCGGGCCGCGCGCGCGGGCAATTGCAGGATCGCTTCCGCGTTCGACGGCGAGAAGCAGCGCTCGGCCGCGTCGCGATACGGCAGCCACACATAGTCGACGTGCTCGCGCGGCGCGAGCGTCACGTCGACGCGATGCGGCACGCACAGCCCGAACCAGTGTTCGGTGTTGCGCGTGACGCCCGGCGCATAGCGATGCAGGTATTGCGGATAGATGCTGTATTCGATCCGGTGATGCCAGTCGACGAGCGCACTCGCGGGCACGTCCGCACTGCCGACCACGATGCCCGTTTCCTCGGCCACTTCGCGCGCGGCCGTGAGCGCAAGTGGCTCGTCGGGCGTGTCCTTCGATCCGGTGACCGATTGCCAGAAATCGGGCTGGTCGGCACGCTTGATCACCAGCACGTCGAGCGCGGGCGTGTAGATCACGACGAGAACGGATTCGGGAATTTTCGGCGGCTTCGTCATTGTTTGTTTCATACGGCACAAGGCCGCGCGCCCGGTGACCGGGGCAGCACGGCGGGTGCTGCGACTGTACCGCAAAAAGCGAAAAAGGCGCACGGTGGCGCCTTTTTCATCATGCGGCGCGCGTGTCGCCACGCGCGCGTTCAGACCGAAGCGAGCATTACGCCTTCGGCTGTTCCGGCTGGCGCAGGCGGATGTGCAGCTCGCGCAGCTGGCGCTCGTCGACCGGGCTCGGCGCCTGCGTGAGCAGACACTGCGCGCGCTGGGTCTTCGGGAACGCGATCACGTCGCGAATCGAATCGGCACCGGCCATCATCGTGACGATGCGGTCGAGACCGAACGCGATACCGCCGTGCGGCGGCGCGCCGTACTGCAGCGCGTCCAGCAGGAAGCCGAACTTCAGCTGCGCCTCTTCCGCGCCGATCTTCAGCGCGCGGAACACCTTGCTCTGCACTTCCTCGCGGTGGATACGCACCGAGCCGCCGCCGATTTCCCAGCCGTTCAGCACCATGTCGTACGCCTTCGCGAGGCAGCGGCCCGGATCCGTCTCGAGATACTCGAGATGCTCGTCCTTCGGGCTCGTGAACGGGTGGTGCGCGGCGACGTAGCGCGCGTCTTCGTCGTCGTATTCGAACATCGGGAAGTCGACGACCCACAGCGGCTTCCAGCCTGCTTCGACGAGGCCGTTCGCCTTGCCGAATTCCGAGTGGCCGATCTTCAGGCGCAGCGCGCCGAGGCTGTCGTTGACGACCTTCGCGCGGTCGGCCGCGAAGAAGATGATGTCGCCGTCCTGCGCGCCGGTGCGCTCGAGGATCGCCGCGATCGACGCGTCGTGCAGGTTCTTGACGATCGGGCTCTGCAGGCCGTCACGGCCCTTCGCCTTCTCGTTGACCTTGATCCACGCGAGGCCCTTCGCGCCGTAGATGCGCACGAACTCGGTGTAGCCGTCGATGTCGCCGCGCGACAGCTCGCTGCCCTTCGGCACGCGCAGCGCCGCGACGCGGCCGTCCTTCGCGTTGGCCGGCGTGCTGAACACCTTGAACTCGACGTCCTTCATCGCGTCGGTCAGCTCGGTGAACTCGAGCTGCACGCGCAGGTCCGGCTTGTCCGAGCCGAAACGCGCCATTGCTTCCGAGTACGGCATGACCGGGAATTTCGCATCCAGCTCGACGTCGATGGTCGTCTTGAAGATGTGACGGATCATGTCCTCGAACAGGTCGCGGATCTCCTGCTCGCCGAGGAACGACGTTTCGCAGTCGATCTGCGTGAATTCCGGCTGGCGGTCAGCGCGCAGGTCTTCGTCGCGGAAGCACTTGGTGATCTGGTAGTAGCGGTCGAAGTTCGCGACCATCAGCAGCTGCTTGAACAACTGCGGCGACTGCGGCAGCGCGAAGAACTGGCCCGCATTCACGCGCGACGGCACGAGGTAGTCGCGCGCGCCTTCCGGCGTGCTCTTCGTGAGCATCGGCGTCTCGATGTCGATGAAGCCCTGCTCGTCGAGGTACTTGCGTGCCTCGATCGCGACACGGTAGCGCAGGCGCAGGTTGTGCTGCATCTGCGGACGGCGCAGGTCGAGCACGCGGTGCGTGAGACGCGTCGTTTCCGACAGGTTGTCGTCGTCGAGCTGGAACGGCGGCGTGACCGATGCGTTCAGCACGACCAGCTCGTGGCACAGCACTTCGATCTTGCCGCTCTTCAGGCCGGCGTTGACCGTGCCTTCCGGACGATTGCGCACGAGGCCCTTCACCTGCACGCAGAATTCGTTGCGCACGCCTTCGGCGGTCGCGAACATCTCCGCGCGATCCGGGTCGCACACCACCTGCACGAGGCCTTCACGATCGCGCAGGTCGATGAAGATCACACCGCCGTGATCGCGGCGGCGCTGCACCCAGCCGCACAGCGACACGGTTTGGCCCAGCAGGTGTTCGGTCACGAGACCGCAGTATTCAGTTCGCATCGACATGATGTTTGCTTTCGTTCGGTTTGATCAACGGGCGCCGCAACGCGCGGCCCGGGCAATGATTTACAGCGGCGGCTCGACGGGGGGACGGCGCGCGGGCGCCGGGGCCGGCGCCGGGGGCGCCACCACGCCCATCGAGACGATGTACTTCAGCGCGGCATCGACCGACATGTCGAGTTCGATGACTTCGCTTTTCGGCAGCATCAGGAAGAAGCCCGACGTCGGGTTCGGCGTCGTCGGGATGTAGACGCTCACGTATTCTTCCGTCAGATGATTGAGCACGTCGCCGCCGGGCGTGCCGGTCAGGAACGCGATCGTATACGAGCCGCGGCGCGGATACTCGATCAGCAGCGCCTTGCGGAACGCATTGCCGCTGCTCGACAGCAGCGTGTCCGACACCTGCTTGACGCTCGTGTAGATCGGCCCGACGACCGGAATGTGGCGCACCACCGCGTTCCACCACGTGACGAGCTTCTGGCCGATGAAGTTCCGCGTCGCGAGCCCGACGACGAAGATGAACGCGAGCGTCAGCACCGCGCCGATCCCCGGCAGGTGGAAGCCGAGCATCCGCTCGGGCTGCCACGATTCCGGCAGCAGCAGCAGCGTCTGGTCCATCGTGCCGATGATGAGACCGAGCACCCACAGCGTGATCGCGAGCGGGACGAGAACCAGCAGGCCGGTCAGAAACACCGATTTCAGGGTCGTCTTTTTCATCATCTGCCGTCAAAGTGCCGCGCCGCCGGCGCGGATTGAGCGCGGCCCGGCCGGGCCGCGACAGTCAACTGGTGGCCGCAGGCGTCGCGGCCGGCGCGGGCGTGGACGCCGGAGCAGCGCTCGCCGC
>NZ_JAAGPL010000184.1:0-17114 GCF_017104785.1 Burkholderia sp. Ac-20353
TTGTTGCCGCACTCGTCGAACGCGATCAGCCATTCAGGCTGCGCCTCGACGTAGTGACGGTTCGGATGCCCGAACAATACCCAGTGCTGGGCCGTGCTGTGCAGGAAATAACCATCCTCGATCAGCGCCGCGCTTTGCCGCACGAGCTGATAGACGAGGCGCTGGCTGTCGCGGTTGTCGGGCGACTGCACGGCGGATGCGTCGAGCACGCCGATCAGCTCGCCCGCGGGCGCGAAGATCGGCGATGCGCTGCAGGTGAGGGTCGTGAACGCGGCGCGGAAATGATCGGTCTTGTGCACGGTGATCGGCGCGAGATCCGTCAGCACGCTCGCCACGCCGCAGGTGCCTTCCTCGCTTTCCGACCAGCACGAGCCGATGTGCAGCCCCGCATGACGGAAATCGGTGCGGCGCTCGCGATCGATCCGGTAGTCGATCGTCACGCCGTGCGCATCGGTCAGCATCACGCAGTAGTCGGCGACGCGGATCATGTCGTGCAGGCGCGTCAGGCACTGGCCGGACGCGCGCAGGAAGGCCTCTTCCTTGTCGCGCACCTCGCGCAGTTCCGCCGCGGTCAGCACGCGCGGGCCGATCGACGACGCAGGGTCGAGCCGGTAGCGCTCGAGCGAGCGCTGCCACGACGACACGAGGCGGGGCGAATCGGCGGGCACGGGCAGGCGCCCGGCGAGCGCGCCGAGCACCCGGTCCGCGTGCTGGGTCTGGGGAACGACGTAGGGCATGGTCGGCTCCGGCTTCGGACGGCAGGGGTTTCGTCGTTCTTGTAGCACATCCGTCTCGGCCGATCACATTGCATCGCAGCACGAAATACGCGTGAGACGTTCGTCTCACCGGCATCTCACGCGGCTGAGACGCGCGGCGGCGCGTGATGTGACGCGCACGTGGCCGGGTTCGGAGCGTGCCGCGCCTGATTGCGCGCGGGCGTGCGGGCCGAGTCGCGTGGCGCGCGCATACGACGCGGGCGTCGCGAGCGGGTGCCGAAGCGTGAGACGCACCGGCGCTGTCGTCGACCCACACCCCATCGTTTCGCGCGGCGCCGATCGCGCACAGGTCCGCCGGGCCGGCGTTTGCGCGCGACCGGCGCGCGCTGCGTACACGGTGGCACGCCGCTTGCAGACATGTCTGGCAAGACCGGCGCATACGTGCCGGCGACAACGGATCCGCGGCCCGCGACGGCTGCGGACACCTTGCGTAGGACCGGATCAGGTGCTGAAGCACTCGCGCCGGTCGACCGCAAGGCATCGGACAGGAGACAAACCCGTGGCAACGCCCATTACCGTCGGCGTGATCGCGAATCCCGCATCCGGGCGCGACATCCGCCGCCTCACGACGCATGCGTCGGTGTTCCCGACGGCAGAGAAGGCGAACATGGTCGTGCGCCTGCTGGCCGGCCTTGGCGCGATGGGCGTCGAGCGTGTGCTGACGCTGCGCGACCGGACGGGCATCGCGACGCTGCTGTTGCGCGCGCTCGACTCGCATCGCGCGGTCGCGCCGCATGAGCGCTGGCCCGCCGTCGAATTCGTCGATCTGCCGATCACCGACAGCGTTGCCGACACGCATGCCGGCGCGGCCTGGATGCGCCGGATGGAAGTCGCGCTGATCGTCGTGCTCGGCGGCGACGGCACCCATCGCGCGGTTGCCGCGCATTGCGGCACGACGCCGCTCGTCGCGCTGTCCACCGGCACCAACAATGCATTCCCCGAACATCGCGAAGCGACCGTCGCCGGCGTTGCGGCCGGGCTCGCAGCGACCGGCGCGGTGCCGGCCGAGGTCGCGTTCACGCGCAACAAGCGGCTCGTCGTGCGCTGTGTCGAAGGCCCGCAGCCGGGCCGCGAGGACATCGCGCTGGTCGACGTGTGCGCGGCACGGCAGAGCTTCATCGGCGCGCGCGCGATTTCCGGCTCCGCCGACATCGATGCGCTCTACCTGACGTTTGCCGAGCCGGACGGCATCGGCCTGTCCGCGCTCGGCGGTGCATGGGCGCCGCTCGAGCGCAGCGCACCGCATGGCCTTGCGATGCGGTTCGCCGCAGAAGGCAAGACGGCCGGCACGCCGCTCGTCGCGCCGATCGCGCCGGGCCGCGTCGACCGGGTCGTGATGCGCAGTTGCGAGCGGCTCGAGCCGGGTGCGTGGCAGCCGATTCCGTTCGAGCGCGGCACGCTCGCGTTCGACGGCGAGCGCGAGCTCGAAGTCGCGCGCGGCGACCGCTACGAGATCGCGCTCGACTGGCGCGGGCCGCTCACGCTCGATGTCGGCCGCACGCTGCGCCATGCGGCGTCGCGGCAACTGCTGCGCGATGCGGGCGCGTACGGGCAAGCGGATTGAGCACGCGACCAATCGCGATTCCGACCACGATTCCAACCCACCAGGAGACAAGCGATGACGACATCCGGACGCGGGCCGCCGGCGCCCGCATGACGCGGCGCGCGGACCGGCACGGCCGCACGCGCCGTGCCTGACGCATCGCCGCCGAACCCATGCAGCACGCTGCCGCGACGTTCGTTGGCGCGGCGACATTTCAACGAGGAATCAAGGAGACACACATGACCGTTTCGACTCAGCTCAGCAGGGACACGCTGCTGGACGCGTACCGGCTGATGCGCACGATTCGCGAATTCGAGGAGCGCCTGCACGTCGAGTTCGCGACCGGCGAAATCCCCGGCTTCGTGCACCTGTATGCGGGCGAGGAGGCGTCCGCGGTCGGCACGATGATGCATCTCGGCGTCGCCGACTACGTCGCGACGACGCACCGCGGCCACGGCCACTGCATCGCGAAAGGCGTCGACGTGCACGGGATGATGGCCGAGATCTACGGCAAGAAGACGGGCGTCTGCCACGGCAAGGGCGGCTCGATGCACATCGCCGACCTGTCGATGGGGATGCTCGGCGCGAACGGCATCGTCGGCGCGGGCGGCCCGCTCGTGTGCGGCGCGGCACTCGCGGCGAAGCACCGGAACACGGGCGGCGTCGGCGTGTGCTTCTTCGGCGACGGCGCGTCGAACCAGGGCGTGATCTTCGAATCGATGAACCTCGCGTCGGTGTGGCGGCTGCCCGCGATCTTCGTCGCCGAGAACAACGGCTACGCGGAAGCGACGTCGGCGAGCTGGTCGGTCGCGACCGACAACATCGCCGACCGCGCGAACGGCTTCGGGATGCCCGGCGTGATCGTCGACGGCTTCGATTTCTTCGCGGTGCACGAGGCGCTCGCCGAAGCGGTCGAGCGGGCACGCGGCGGTGGCGGGCCGACGCTCGTCGAAGTGAAGTTCACGCGCTACTTCGGGCACTTCGAAGGCGACGCACAGACCTATCGCGCGCCCGGTGAAGTGCAGAAGCTGCGCGACGAGAAGGACTGCCTGAAGCATTTCGAGGCACGCGTCGTGCGAGCGGAGGCGCTGACGGTCGACGAATTGCGCGCGGTCGACGCCCAGGTGAAGGAGCTGATCGACGATGCGGTCGCGCAGGCGAAGGCCGCGCCGCTGCCGGATGCGGCCGACCTGCTGACCGACGTGTACGTGTCGTACCCGTGAGCGCCGCGCACTCGAACCGAACGTAGCGGCAAGCCGTAACGGCAATCCATAGCGGAAGGCCGCAAGAATCCCAGGAGACAGACATGGCAAGAAAGATTACCTATTCGCAGGCGATCAACGAAGCGCTCGCGCAGGAAATGGCGCGCGACGACAGCGTGATCGTGATGGGCGAGGACAACGCGGGCGGCGCGGGTGCGCCCGGCGAAGACGACGCGTGGGGCGGCGTGCTCGGCGTGACGAAAGGGCTGTTCCACAAGTTCCCGGGCCGCGTGCTCGACACGCCGCTGTCCGAGGGCGGCTATATCGGCGCGGCGGTCGGCGCGGCCGCATGCGGGATGCGGCCCGTCGCGGAGCTGATGTTCATCGATTTCATGGGCGTGTGCTTCGACCAGATCTTCAACCAGGCCGCGAAGTTCCGCTACATGTTCGGCGGCAAGGCCGTGACGCCGGTCGTGATCCGCGCGATGTACGGCGCGGGGCTGCGCGCGGCCGCGCAGCATTCGCAGATGCTGACGTCGCTGTTTACGCATATCCCGGGGCTGAAGGTCGTGTGCCCGTCGACGCCGTACGACGCGAAGGGGCTGCTGATCCAGTCGATCCGCGATAACGATCCGGTGATCTTCCTCGAGCACAAGCTGCTGTACACGCGCGAAGGCGACGTGCCTGAGGAATCCTATGCGATTCCGTTCGGCGAGGCGAACATCGTGCGCGATGGCGACGACGCGACGATCGTCACGTACGGACGCATGGTGCACGTCGCGATGGATGCGGCGGCGAAGCTCGCGAAGGACGGTATTCAGGTCGACGTGATCGACTTGCGCACGACGTCGCCGCTCGACGAGGACACGATCCTCGAAAGCGCGGAACGCACGGGGCGCGTGATCGTCGTCGACGAGGCGAATCCGCGCTGCTCGATCGCGACCGACATCGCCGCGCTGGTCGCGCAGCGCGCGTTCCGGTCGCTGAAGGCGCCGATCGAGCTCGTGACTGCGCCGCACACGCCGACGCCGTTCGCGAGCGTGCTCGAAGACCTGTACATCCCGTCCGCCGATGCGATCGCGCAGGCGGTGCTGAAAACGAGGAGCTGACACGATGTCGATTCACATGATCACGATGCCCAAGTGGGGGCTGTCGATGGAGCAGGGGCAGGTCAACGGCTGGCTGAAGGCGGTTGGCGAGCGGGTGACGAAAGGCGACGAGGTGCTCGACGTCGAGACCGACAAGATCTCGTCGGGCGTCGAATGCGCGTTCGACGGCACGCTGCGCCGGCAGGTCGCGCAGGAGGGCGATACGCTGCCGGTCGGTGCGCTGCTCGGCGTCGTCGCGGCGGAGCAGGCGAGCGACGCGGACATTGATGCGGCGATCGCCGAGTTCCAGCGCGACTTCACGCCGAGCGCGGCCGCCGACGATGCGGCCGGCCCGCAGCCCGAGAAGGCGCAGATCGGCGGGCGCACGGTGCGCTTCCTGAAGCTCGGCGACGGCGCGGGCACCCCCGCGGTGCTGATTCACGGCTTCGGCGGCGATCTGAACAACTGGCTGTTCAATCACGCGGAGCTGGCCGCGCACCGCCCCGTGTGGGCGCTCGACCTGCCGGGCCACGGCGAATCGGGCAAGGCGGTCGACACGGGCAGCCTCGACGAGCTGGCCGACGCGGTGCTGGCGCTGCTCGATGCGCAGGGCATCGAGCATGCGCACCTGATCGGCCATTCGATGGGCGGCGCGGTCGCGATGACGGCAGCGGAGCGCGCGCCTGACCGCGTCGCGTCGCTGACGCTGATCGCGAGCGCGGGCCTCGGCAGCGACATCGATCGTGACTATATCGACGGCTTCGTTGCCGGCAACAGCCGCAATACGCTGAAGCCGCATCTCGGCAAGCTGTTCGCGGACAGCGCGCTCGTCACGCGGCAACTGGTCGAGGATCTCGTCAAGTACAAGCGGCTCGAGGGCGTGCAGGCGACGCTTGAGAAGATCGCGTCGTCGGCGTTCGACGGCGTGACGCAGCGGCGCATCTTCCGCGACCGGCTCGCGGCGCTCGCGCCGCGCACGCTCGTGATCTGGGGCGAGCGCGACCAGGTGATCCCCGCGCATCACGCGCAGGGCCTGCCGGACGGCGTGCGCGCGGAAGTGCTCGCGGGCCGCGGGCACATGGTGCAGATGGAGGCGGCCGCCGACGTGAACCGCCTGATCGTCGCGTTCCTCGGAGACTGACGATGACAGCCGCGCTCGAACGACCCAGCCTGACGGCGCTCGGCCAGCCGGGCGCGCGCAGCCACGACAAGCTCGCGCGCATTCCGGTGCGCGTCGAGCCCGCGGCCGGCGCGGCGCTGCCGAAGCCGGCATGGCTGCGCGCGCGGCCGATGATGAGCGACAGCGTCGCCGCGATGGCGGCGGTGCTGCGCGAGCATCGGCTGCATTCCGTCTGCGAGGAAGCGATGTGTCCGAACATCGGCGAGTGCTTCGCGCAGCGCACCGCGACCTTCATGATCATGGGCGGACTGTGCACCCGGCGCTGCCCGTTCTGCGACGTCGCGCACGGGCGTCCGGATCCGCTCGATCCGGACGAGCCGGACCGGCTCGCGGACGCGGTCGCCGCGCTCGGGCTGCGCTACGTCGTGATCACGTCGGTCGACCGCGACGACCTGCGCGACGGCGGCGCCACGCATTTCGCCGCGTGCATCGCGGCGGCGCGCGCGCGCGTGCCGGGCATCGGCGTCGAGGTGCTGACGCCGGATTTCCGCGGCCGCGTCGCGCGGGCGCTCGATGCGCTGTCGGGTGCATGGCCGGACGTGTTCAACCACAACGTCGAGACGGTGCCGTCGCTATACCGGGCGGCCCGGCCGGGAGCCGACTATCGCGGCTCGCTCGACCTGCTCGCGCGCGCGAAAGGCGCGCGGCCGACGCTCGTGACGAAGTCCGGCCTGATGCTCGGGCTCGGCGAGCAGGACGACGAAGTGCGCGCGACGCTGCGTGACCTGCGCGCGCACGGCGTCGACGTGCTGACGCTCGGCCAGTATCTCGCGCCGTCCGCGCATCACTTGCCGGTGCGCCGCTACGTGAGCCCGGAAGCGTTCGCCGCGTGGCGCGAAGAGGGGTTGTCGCTCGGTTTCGCGGAGGTCGTCGCCGGCCCGCTCGTGCGTTCGTCGTATCATGCGGCGCAGGTGCTGCAGCACGCGTGACGGGCGGCCGGGCGAGCGTTCAGGCCGCGTCGCGCAGATAGGCGCGGCTGACGCGGCGCAGGTAGAGCGCGAGCCCGGCGCCCGCGAGCATCAGGCTCGCCATGTTCGCGAACCAGAAGCCGCGCGCGCCGGTCAGCCACGCGGGCGCGAGGCCGCCGACATCGAAGCCGAGCAGGTAGCCGCCGCCGAGCCCGACGCCCCACAGCGCGACCGCGTAGATGACGGTCGGCACGACCGCGACCTTGTACGCGCGCAGCACGAACGCGGACGTGATCTGCAGCGCGTCGAAGAAGTGATAGCAGGTGACGATCGTGACGAGCGGCATCGCGGCCGCGACAACCGCCGGATTCGGCGTATAGCCGCCGACGATCAGCGGGCGCAGCGCAAACAGGAGCACGCCGTACAGCGCGGCAATCCCGCACGCGAGCATCACGCCGTGCCGGCCCATCAGCCGTGCTTCGTCGTGCCGTTCGGCGCCGAGCGCGCGCGCGACCAGCGTCGACACGGCGACGCCGATCGACAGCGGCGTCATGTACAGCACCGCGGCAATGTTGCCGGCGATCTGGTGGCCGGCGAGCGTCGTCGTGCCGAACTGCGCGATGAACAGCGCCATGCACGTGTACGACGTGACCTCGATCAGGTACGACAGGCCCATCGGCACGCCGAGCTTCAGGATCGCCTTCAGGCGCGTCCAGACCGGCCAGCAGAAGCGCGAGAAGATCGCGAGCGGCGCGAACACGTCGAGCTTCGCGAGCAGCGTGAAGCCGATCAGCGCGAGCGCCCAGTTGATCAGCGTGCTCGCGAGCCCGCAGCCGGGGCCGCCGAGCGCCGGCATGCCGAACCCGCCGAAGATGAACCACACGTTCAGTGGAAACTTGAGCGCGAGCGCGCCGATCTGCAGGATCATCGCGAGGCGCGGCTTGCCGGCGGCATTGGTGAGCGCGTTGTAGATGCGGAACACGAGGCTCGCCGGCAGGCCGAACGACAGGATCCGCAGGTACATGACGGTGCGGTCGTGCAGCGCGGCCGGCGCGTGAGCGACGCGCAGCAGCGGCTCGGGGAAATGCAGCAGCAGGAAACCGGGGATCGCGAGCAGTGCGGCGAGCCACAGCGCCTGCCGCACTTCCTCGCCGATCTCGGCGTAGCGGCGCGCGCCGTAGAGCTGGCCCGTGATTGGCTGCAGCGCGGACAGGATGCCGGTGAGGCCGATATAGATCGACACGTAGATCGACGAGCCGAGCCCGAGCGCGGCGAGGTCGACGGCGGAGAAGCGGCCGACCATCGCAGTGTCGATCACGCCGAACGCGATGATCGCGAGCTGGCCGACGAGCACCGGCCACGCGAGGGCGACGATCCGGCGGAGGTCGGCGAGCATCGTCAATCCGCCGCCTGGCGACGCGGCGGGCGGCGCTTGACCGGCACCTTCGGCCGCTCGATCCGTTCGTAGAGGCGGAAGCGTTCGTCGCGGTCGGCGACGCGGCGGCCTTCCCAGACGAGGCGCCACACGTATTGCGACATCGAGCTCGGCTCGCCGAAATCGGCGCGGTCCTGGCGCAGGATCACATCGCAGTCGCCAGAGAAATCGAAACGCATGTTGCCGAAATACGCGAACGTCGCGATCTGCGCGTCGCCGAGCCGCACCGGCGAGATGCATTCGTAATCGGACGGCAGGTGCGCGGAGATCTGCTGCGCGACGTCGCGGTAGGTCCGGCCGTAGTTGACGATCGGCAGCCACAGCGTCATCAGCAGCACCCACATCAGCGTGGTGCCGGCGCCCGACAGCACGACGCTGCGCCACAGCACCTTCGGCTGTCGCGACACGCGCCATCTCGCGAGCACGAACCAGCAGACCGTCACCGCGACCGCGCAGATGAACGACAGCACGTTGAAGTGCGGTTCGTAGCCGGGCACGAGCCGCGCGAGGTTGCGCGCGAGCGGATGCGGGAAGCCGGTCAGCGAGGCGAGCCAGACGAGCCAGACGAAGCTGCCGAGGATCGTGAAGCTCAGCACCGCGAACCAGTCGATCGCATTGATCGCGCCGCGCTTGAGCGTCGGCAGCGCGAACGTCGCGAGCACCGCGAGCGGCGGCAGCAGCAGCATGTACATCCGGTTCGACTGCTGGCTCTGCAGGATCACGAGTGCGACGAGCGGCACCGCGACCGACAGCGGGATCGCGATGTGCGCGCGCCGGCGCATCCCGGCCCAGCTCCACCACGCCCAGATCGCGAGCGGCCATGCGGGCCACGTGAAGAGCGGCAGGTTCTTCGCCGCGTATGCGAGCACGGTGGTCGGCGGGCCCGAGAAACGCATCAGGCTGCCGTGCACCCACTGGTTGAAGAACCACGCGGCGTCGTCGGGTGCGGCAACCACCGCGGCGAGCGGCCACAGCGCGAAGATCGCAGCGGCGAGCGGCAGGCCGATCACGGGCAGGCGCAGGTTGCGCATCTCGGGCGTGACGAGCCACAACGCGGCGGTGCCGGTGATCAGCGCGACGACGAGCACCGGATTGCCCGACAGCGCGACGAGGCCGATCGCGAGCCCCCACCACAGCGCACCCTGCACGGGCTTGTCGATGCCGCGCACGATGCCGTACACGAGCACCGCGATCCACGCGAACTGTGCGAGCTGCGGCGTCGTTTCGTGGCCGCGTTCCGCGAGGCCGAAGCACGCGACGAGGATCAGCAGCGCGCCGTCGGCGAGCGTGCGTCCGTAGTCGCGCGGCTCAGGTTCGCCGCCGAATGCATACTTGAACGGCTGGACCTCGGCGCGACGGCCGAGCAGGTACGCGGTGTACCAGACGAATGCGCAGGCGACGCAGAACAGGATCCCGGTGTCGAACCGCGATGCATTGCTCGCGTCGACCCAGGGCCCGAGCGCGCGGATCGACAGCGCGCCGAGCCAGTAGCCGAGCGGCCCGTCGGTGGTGATGAACTTGCCGACGAGGTTCGGCAGCAGCCAGTCGTGCCAGCCGCCCTTGGCCATCGTCCACATCACGCCGAAGCCCGCCGCATCCTCGTTTTTCCACGGGTCGCGGCCGAACAGGCCGAACGCCGCATAGACGAGGCAGAGCGTGAGCAGCAGCCAGCGTGGCAGCGCGCGCGTGGCGGAGGCGGTGAGACGAACGACAGGCTTCATGCAGATCAGCGATTTGTTATGGGCGTGGCCCGCGCGATGCCGCGCGGCGAGCCGGTTTTGAGCATCCGGCATTGTAGACGCGCTGGCCGTTGCGCGTCAGCGGCGTTGCCCATGCGCTGGCCGCGGCGATCGGATGAGCAGAGACAAAAAAGGGCAGCCTGGGCTGCCCTTTTTGGTGCGGTACCGGTGCGTTGCAGCCACCGGATACGGTGCGAAGCTTACTTCGCGACCTTGCCGCTGGCGCGCGAGCCGAACTTGTTCTTGAACTTCTCGACGCGGCCGGCCGTGTCCATGATCTTCTGCTGGCCGGTGTAGAACGAGTGCGATTCCGACGACACTTCGATCTTGGCGAGCGGGTAGGTCTTGCCGTCGAGTTCGATGGTTTCACGCGTCTGGATCGTCGAGCGCGTCACGAACTTGAAGCCGTTCGACATGTCTTGGAAGACGACTTCGCGGTAATTCGGGTGGATGCCTTCTTTCATGGTCTTTCCTTGGTGTGAGCGGTAGCCAACCCGCCGCTTGCTGCTCCGATCCGCGCGGAATGCGCGTGTCGGCTGGCATCAAGCCCGGCGCGAGCCACTTGCCTAAGGTCGAAAAACGGGCATTATGCCAGAAAATCAGACGGTTGGCGAAGAATTTTCAGCGTGCGTCGAGCGCGCCCGTTCTGGCCGGATCCTGCCGGTAGTAGCGGGCGAGCAGCCGGTACAGCTCCGGGAATTCGGCCTCGAATGCGCGCGGCCGCACGAACAGTGCCTCGCTGCACACGGCAAAGAATTCCGACGGGTGATCGGCCGCATACGGATCGATCAGCGAATCCCGCTCGAAGCGCGCCCACGCGCGATCCGGCACCGCATCGACGCGCGCGCAGAACTGGTCGTACGCGTTTTCAAACACGTCGGCCCAGGCCTGCGCGTCGAGGTGCGGCGCGTGCCAGCGGCGAAAGAGGGGCGGATAGCCGTCGGCTGCGCCGTTGATCATGTCGATCATGTGCGCAAATTCATGGATTACGGGGTTGTAGGCGCTGTAGCCATCGGTGATCTGCGCATCCTCCCACGACAGGAACAGCTGTCCGCCTTCCCATGCCTCGCCGGCCGCCTCTTCCTCGACTTCGTGCACGACGCCGTTTTCGTCCTGCACGGTCTTGCGGATCAGGAAGCCGCCCGGGTACAGGACGATGTCGCTCCAGCCGTCGTACAGCGACAGATCGAGATTGAGCACCGGCAGACAGGCCTGCACGGCGATGCAGACGATCATCTCGTCGGTGAGCTCGAGCCCGTGCGCGGTCGAAAACGATTTCTGCGACAGGAACAGGCTCGTCAGCTCGCGCAGCCGGCCGAGTTCTTCCGGCGTCAGGTCGCCGAGGAACGGCAGTCGCTCGACGGTGTCCTGCCACAGCGCATCGGCAATCGGGTGGCTGCGCAGCGCGCGGTCGCGGCGGCGGTGATCGAGCCAGCGGGTCAGTTTTGAAAGCATGGAGACGGCAAGCGGGAGCCCAAAGCCAGTCTTTTAACTCAATCGATGTCTTTTTGCCATGCTGCGAAAATCCCGCCGCATATCGCGACGCCCGCGAGGAAATAGAAGCCGTCGAGCGACGCGAGGAACGATGCCTGCTGCGCGACCATCCGAGCGACCGTCGCGATCGCGAGTGCGTGCGCGTCGTGCAGCACATGGCCGGCGGCCGCGTAGCTGCGGGTCAGCGTATCGACCGTCTGCTGGAACAGCGGGTCGAATACGTTCGCGCGCTCGACGAGGCGCGTCTGGTGCACGGCGAGCCGATGCTGTTCGACGATGATCACCGATGCGGTCGCGAACGAGATCGTCAGCTGGCGCACGATGTTCTTGAGCCGGTAGCCGTGCGTGTACTCGTCGATCGCGAAGATCCGGAACGTCAGGTTCGCGACCGGCAGCACGATGAACAGCAGCAGCAGGCCGCGCAGCAGCAGCGGCAGGATCAGCGCCGCTTCGCCGACTTGCGGCGTCATGCGCGTCATGTACAGCGCGGCGAGCGCGGCGATCGCGAAACCCGGCACGATGATCCATTTCTTGTGCGTGACCAGCTTCGCGTAGCGCAGGTACGCGAACAGCGCGGTCGCGGAGATCAGCGACATCGTGCCGACGAGGCGCCCGGCGTTCTCGACCGGGTAGCCGAGGCCCGTCTCGAGGAAGCGGGAAGTCAGGTAGCTGAAGCCAGTCGACTCGTAGTAATAGAACATGTAGAGCAGCAGCCCGACCTGGAAGGTCCGCTCGCGGAACGCGTGCAGGCGCACGAGCGGCGTCGGGTGGTGCCACTGGTGATGCGCGAACCACGCGAGCGCGCCGAGGCCCGCGACCGTCAGCAGGATCAGCATCGGCGAGCCGCTGAACAGCTGGTAGCGCACCTGCTGCATGACGACCTGCAGCGCACCTTGCGCGAGCGCGAACACGACATACGGCCAGAAGTGCCCGGTGCCACGTTCGTCGTCGGGCGTGTTGCCGGTGTCGGGCAGCGTGAGCAGCGCGAGCGCCGCGAACGCGATGCCGGCGGGCGCCGTGCACGCGAACAGCGCGCGCCAGGTCGAGTGCGCGACGAGCAGGCCGCCGACGATCGGCGCGAGCGCGCTGCCTAGCAGGATCATGATCAGGAACGCGCGCGTCGCGGGCGGCCGTTGCTGCGGCGTGAAGCTGACCTGGATCAGGATCCGGCACGCGCCCATCATCGGCCCGATGAAGTAGCCCTGGAAGCCGCGCGCGAACGCGAGCTGCAGCGATGTATCGGCGAGCGCGGCGGCGATCGCGCCGAACGAGAACATCAGCATGCAGCCGGCGACATAGCGGCGATGCCCGAGGCGGTCGATCCACCATTGCTGCTGCAGGATGCCGAGCACGGCGGTGACCGCGTACGCGCTCGACGACCACACGAGTTCGTCCGGCGATGCGTTGATCCCGCCCGCGATGTAGCTCGCGAAGAACGAGAACGTCGCGTTGTCGAAATAATCGATGCCAGTGACGAGCGCGAGCGCCCACGGGAACAGGTCGGCGCGCAGGTTCGCGCGGCTCCACAGTGGCGGGCGGCCCGGCGTCGCGCTCATGCGCGGCTCTTGCGCGAGCGGCGCTCGCTCGCCTCGGCCCGCCGCTGCGCGATCAGCGCATCGGCGTTTTCGCCGGCGAGACGCCGCTCGACGTAGTCGATGTCGTGCTGCAGTTCCTTGCGCAGCGCGATTGCTTCCTTCAGTTCGCGCTCGACTGCCGCGATGCGCCGGTCGAGCGTATCGATTTGCGCGGCGAGGCCCGTGCGGATGTCGCGCAGCGACGCGTCCGAATAGCGGCGGCGGCCGTCGCCCGTTTCTTCGATCGGCCGCTTCAGCATTTCGGTGATCCCGTGCAACGAGAAGCCGAGCGCGCGCAGCCGCAGGATTCGCGCGAAGCGCTCGAGATCGGCTTCGTCGTAGAGGCGGTAGCGACCCTCGCTGCGCGATGGCGTGACGAGCCCGCGCTCCTCGTAGTACTTCAGCGTGCGCGGCGTGACGCCGAGCCGCGCAGCGGCGTCGCTCACGGTCAGCAGCGGGGTGGGGGCGTCGGTCGTCATCGGAGCGGGGGTGTTGGGTTGGGGCGACGGGATCGATTATAGAACAACGTGTACGTTCACGTTCAGGTTGGCGCGAAAAAACGGCCGCCGGGCGAAACGCGCGGGCGGCCGTCGTATCCGCTGCAGAGGCGATCAGCCGCCGCGGCGCATCAGGTCGAAGAACTCGGAGTTGCTCTTCGTCTGGCGGATCTTGTCGAGCAGGAATTCCATTGCCTCGACTTCGTCCATGTCGTGGATGAACTTGCGCAACACCCAGATCTTTTGCAGGATCTCGGGCTTGATCAGCATCTCTTCGCGACGCGTGCCGGACTTGTTCAGGTTGATCGACGGATACACGCGCTTTTCCGCGAGACGGCGCTCGAGGTGCACTTCCATGTTGCCGGTGCCCTTGAACTCTTCGTAGATCACGTCGTCCATGCGGCTGCCGGTTTCGATCAGCGCGGTGCCGATGATCGTCAGCGAGCCGCCTTCCTCGATGTTGCGCGCCGCGCCGAAGAAGCGCTTCGGGCGCTGCAGCGCGTTTGCGTCGACACCACCCGTCAGCACCTTGCCCGACGCCGGGATCACGGTGTTGTAGGCGCGTGCGAGACGCGTGATCGAGTCGAGCAGGATCACGACGTCGTGCTTCATTTCGACGAGGCGCTTGGCCTTCTCGATCACCATTTCGGCGACCTGCACGTGACGCGTGGCCGGTTCGTCGAACGTCGACGCGATCACTTCGCCGGCGACCGAGCGCTGCATTTCGGTCACTTCTTCAGGACGCTCGTCGATCAGCAGCACGAACAGGATCACGTCTGGGTGGTTCTGCTTGATCGCGTGCGCGATGTGCTGGAGCATCACGGTCTTGCCGGACTTCGGCGACGCGACGAGCAGGCCGCGCTGGCCCTTGCCGATCGGCGCGATCATGTCGATGATGCGGCCCGTGACGTTCTCTTCGCCGCGCATCTCGCGTTCGAGCGACAGCGGCTTGTTCGGGTGCAGCGGCGTGAGGTTCTCGAACATGATCTTGTGTTTCGAGGCCTCGGGCGGCTGCCCGTTGACTTTGTCGACCTTCACCAGCGCGAAGTAGCGCTCGCCGTCCTTCGGCGTGCGGACTTCACCTTCGATCGTGTCGCCGGTGTGCAGGTTGAAGCGGCGGATCTGCGACGGGCTGATATAGATGTCGTCGGTGCTCGCGAGGTACGACATTTCCGGCGAGCGGAGGAAGCCGAAGCCGTCCGGCAGCACTTCGAGCGTGCCGTCGCCGAAGATCGTCTCTCCCGTCTTGGCGCGCTTTTTGAGAATGGCGAACATCAACTCCTGCTTGCGCAGGCGGTTCGCGTTTTCGATCTCCAGGCCGTTGGCCATTTCGATCAATTCGGACACGTGCAGAGACTTGAGCTCGGATAAATGCATACGGAGATCCCGCCAGGGAGGAGAAGCGACGAAAGAAATAAGGGAGGAGGGCGAGCGGAAGCGCTCAGAGACTTAAATGCGTCTTGTAGACGTTTTTTAATTCTAGCATACGCCGATTCGCGCTTGAGCGGCCGATCGGCGGCTTCGCGGCGGACGTGTTGCCGGTTGACAACACGTCCGCGAACTTGCGGGCTGGTGCCGGTATTACAGGTGGCTGTCCAGGAACGCGGTGAGTTGCGACTTCGACAGCGCGCCGACCTTCTGTGCGGCCGCGGCGCCGTTCTTGAACAGGATCAGCGTCGGGATGCCGCGCACGCCGAACTTCGCGGGCGTCGCCTGGTTGTCGTCGACGTTGATCTTCGCGATCTGCAGCTTGTCGCCGTAATCCTTCGCGACTTCGTCGAGGATCGGGGCAATCATCTTGCACGGGCCGCACCATTCGGCCCAGAAATCGACGAGCACGGGCTTGTCGGATTTGACGACGTCCTGTTCGAACGATGCGTCGCTGATGTGTTTGATCTGTTCGCTCATTTGGTCAATACCTCTTTCGGTTCGGGGACTGCCTGCTTGGCGCCTTGCGGCGCGCCGACGCCCGGCGGGCTGCCGGCCGCTGCGGCAGGTAGCTCCGCCTCTCCGGAACAGAAGGGCGTAAGCGCTGCTTACCGCGGCTCGCGGGTCATTCGGGCGTCATATTAGCCTAAATTGCTATCTGTTGCGGGCGGCGATAGTAGCCGCTATGCAAGTAGGGGTACGACGCGCCGATGACCGTTGCGCGATGCAGATGGAGGCCGGCACGCAAATTACAAGGGGGCGGGCGCACCGGCACGCGCGTGTGCCGGTATCTGCACATTCGTGCGAATAAACGGTCGCATTCGCTCGCAAGCGATGATAGAATGCGACGTGACGGGCCTCCTCGCATGGTGGGCCGGTGAACCTGGTCAGGTCGGGAACGAAGCAGCCACAACTGTTTTCCGCCAGTGCCGAGGGTCGGGCTCGTCACCTTCCTTCTCGCCCCGTTCGCAGGGCGTTTTTTATTTCCGCGTCTTTCTCATTTTTTCCCGCCGCATTGCGTCTGCGCGTTGCCTGTTTTCCGCCCGCAATCCGTACCGTTTCGCGTGTCGGCGCGACGCAGCGTTGCTGATACAATTTCCCGATGACCTATCAAGTTCTCGCACGCAAGTGGCGTCCGAAGGATTTCGCTTCGCTCGTCGGCCAGGAGCACGTCGTCAGGGCGCTCACGCACGCGCTCGATGGCGGGCGTCTCCATCACGCCTATCTGTTTACCGGAACCCGTGGCGTCGGCAAGACGACGCTGTCGCGGATCTTCGCGAAAGCGCTCAATTGTGAAACCGGCGTCACGTCGCAGCCGTGCGGCGTGTGCCGCGCGTGCCGCGAGATCGACGAAGGCCGCTTCGTCGATTACGTCGAGATGGATGCCGCGAGCAACCGCGGCGTCGACGAAATGGCCGCGCTGCTCGAGCGTGCCGTGTACGCGCCCGTCGATGCGCGCTTCAAGGTCTACATGATCGACGAAGTGCACATGCTGACGAACCACGCGTTCAACGCGATGCTGAAGACGCTCGAGGAGCCGCCGTCGCACGTCAAGTTCATTCTCGCGACGACCGACCCGCAGAAGATTCCCGTCACGGTGCTGTCGCGCTGCCTGCAGTTCAACCTGAAGCAGATGCCCGCCGGGCATATCGTGTCGCACCTCGAGCACATTCTCGGCGAAGAGCGGATTGCATTCGAGTCGCAGGCGCTGCGCCTGCTCGCGCGCGCCGCGCAGGGCAGCATGCGCGACGCGCTGTCGCTGACCGACCAGGCGATCTCCTATTCGGCGAACGAGGTGACGGAGTCGGCCGTGTCGGGGATGCTCGGCGCGCTCGACCAGACCTACATGGTGCGCCTGCTCGACGCGCTCGCGGCCGGCGACGGCCCCGAAGTTCTCGCGATCGCCGACGAGATGTCGCTGCGCAGCCTGTCGTTCTCGACCGCGCTGCAGGATCTCGCGAGCCTGCTGCACCGGATCGCATGGGCGCAGTTCGCGCCGGGTTCGGTGCTCGACGAATGGCCGGAGGCGGCCGACCTGCGCCGTTTCGCGGATACGCTGAGTCCGGAGCAGGTGCAGCTGTTCTATCAGATCGCGACGGTCGGACGCGCGGAACTGGGCCTTGCGCCGGACGAGTACGCGGGCTTCACGATGACGCTGCTGCGGATGCTCGCGTTCGAACCGGCCGCGAGCGCCGGCAGCGCGCCGGTCGGCCTGCCATCGGCGCCGCGCGCGGTGCCGGGGCCGCGGGC
>NZ_JAAGPL010000018.1:0-79959 GCF_017104785.1 Burkholderia sp. Ac-20353
GCGGACGTCGTCGCGTCGGCGGCGCGCGTCGCGGCTGCCGCGCTCGCCGCCGGCGGCTGATCGCTTCGCCATGCGCCGACTTCCGCCCTTGCACGCGCTGCAGATCTTCTCGACGGTGGCCCGCCATCGCAGCTTCACGCGCGCAGCCGAGCAGCTCTGCATCACGCAGGGCGCGGTCAGCCGGCAGATCCAGACGCTCGAGGCGCACTACGGATTCCCGCTGTTCAAGCGGCACGCGAAGGGATTGACGCTGACGGCCGAAGGCGAGCAACTGCTGCCGGTCGTCAACGAGAGTTTCGCGCGGATCGAGGACATCTCGCTGAAGCTCACGCGGCAGCGCACCGATCTCGCGCTGAAGGTGCCGACCTGCGTGATGCGCTGGATGCTGCCGCGCATCATGCGTTTCCAGGGCGAGCATCCCGATCTGCACGTGCAGATCACGACCGCCTGGCAGCATGACGTCGATTTCGCGAGCGAGCCGTTCGATGCGGCAATCGTCTACGGGAAGTCGCCGGGCGCCGGCGTAGCCGCGCTGCCGCTGTTCGACGAGCGGCTGACGCCCGTCTGCGCACCCGAGTTGCGGCAGACGTCGCCGCTGCACGCGGTCGACGACCTCGCGCGCCACACGCTGCTGCATCCGACGCGCGACCATCGCGACTGGCGCGCATGGCTCGATCATGCGGGCGCGCGCACGGTCGATCCCGAGCGCGGACCAAGCTTCGACACGCTCGATCTCGCGACGAACGCGGCGATGCAGGGTTTCGGCGTCGCGATCGGCGACGTGACGCTCGTCGACGACGATGTCAGCGCGCGACGCCTCGAACGGCCGTTCGATATCGTGCTCGAAACGGGCGCCCGCTATTTCTTCGTGTATCCCGAGAGCCTCGGCAACCAGCAGAAGATCCGCGCGTTCAGCGACTGGATCGCATCCCATCGCGACTGACGCGGCGGCGTGCGTACACGCCGCACGAATCGCACGAATGCGATGCGAACCGATGCCGGCGACTGCGTTATTGATAGGTGACGATTGCAATCATTGGTGAATGCGCGTTATTTGCGCGATTCGGTAAATCGATCGAATGCGACAATTGCGTAAATGTCGTCGTCCTGACGGTCTGTTGAGTGGCGGCATCGACGAATGCGATCTGGCCGGAAGCCGGGCGCGGACACTCGGGACGCACGCTCGCTCGAGCGGCATTGGCCGCGTCGACGGCGAACGAGCACGGCGGCTCGACGATCATGCCGATGAAGCGGATGGTGCCGGAAACCCCGTCGGCAAAGGACGGCGGCGACACCAGAAGCGAAGCAGCCAACAGGAACGAGGCGGCAGACAAGCGGTGCTTCATGACAGGCTCCAGGGTGGCAGCGCGTCGCAGCGAGGCCGCTCGAATGGCAGTCCGTCAACGCTGCGAAGCTACCTGCGTAAACGGCAAATGCATCCAACCTCTTGAATGAAAAATTCCAGATAATTGGCCTAAGCCAATAAGCTGCGTATTGCTCGATTCAATATATGCGGAATCTGCGCATTCGCAAGTCGGGGTAATACCGGACGCGATACGATCGGCAATGGCGGCGTGAATCACCGGACACGGCCCGAATGCAAAACGGCCGCTCGTTGTTGCGAGCGGCCGTTGTCGATTGCGATGAGGGCGACGCGCGATCAGCCGCCGGGCTTGTGCACTGCGGCGTCCGCGTCGAGCGCCGGATCGATGCGTCGATAGCCCTCGGTCGCGCGCAGCAGCGAACGCGTGTAGTCGCGCGTGACCTGCCCGGCGCGCACGTGCTCGACCGATAGCTGCTCGACGATCTCGCCGTGCTGCATCACCGCGACGCGCTGGCACAGGAAGCCGACCACCGCGAGGTTGTGGCTGACGAGGATCATCGTGAGGCGCCGCTCGCGGTGCAGGCGGCGCAGCAGGTTCAGGATCTCGGCCTGCACCGACACGTCGAGCGCGGACGTCGGCTCGTCGAGCAGCAGCACGCGCGGCTCGACGATCAGCGCGCGCGCGATCGCGACGCGCTGTCGCTGGCCGCCCGACAGCTGATGCGGGTAGCGGAACCGGAACGCAGGCCCGAGCCCGACTTCGGCGAGCGCACGCGCAATTCGCGCGTCGGCGTCGCCGATTCCGTGGATCGACAGCGGCTCGCGCAGCGTCTGGTCGATCGTAAAGCGCGGATGTAGCGATGCGTAAGGATCCTGGAACACCATCTGCACGTTGCGGCGAAACGCGCGGTCGAGCTTGCCGCCGATCGGCCGGCCATCGATCGACAGGCTGCCGCCCGCGACCGGCACGAGGCCCGTCAGCGCGCGCAGCAGTGTCGATTTGCCGGAGCCGGACTCGCCGACGAGGCCGAACACCTCGCCATCGCGCACCGCGAAGCTGGCGTCGCGCACCGCGTCGACATGGCCGGTACGGGTCGGGAAACGGATCGAGACGTGGTCGACGTCGATCATCGGGAAGCCTCAATGAGCCAGGCCGGATCGCGTTGCAGCACCGGCAGTTCGTCGGGCGGATTCGCGAGCGGCGGGTTCGCCGCGAGCAAGCCGCGCGTGTACGGATGCGTCGCGTGCCGCAGGTCGCGCGCCGCGCAGGTTTCGACGACGCGGCCCGCATACATCACCGCGACGCGATCGCAGAACGACATCACGAGCGGCAGGTCGTGGCTGATGAACATCAGGCCCGTGCCGTGCCGCGCGATCATCGCGTCCAGCACCGCGAGCACCTGCATCGACACCGCCACATCGAGCGCCGACGTCGGTTCGTCGGCGATCAGCAGGCGCGGGCCGGTCGACACCATCATCGCGATCATCACGCGCTGCCCCATGCCGCCCGACAACTCGTGCGGATACGCATCGGCGACGCGTGCGGGATCGCGGATCTGCACGGCCGCGAGCGCGTCGACGATCCGTTCGCGCAGCGCCTTCCCGCGCAGCCCCGGCTCATGCAGCCGGAACGCCTCGCCCATCTGCTTCGCGACCGTCATCACCGGGTTCAGCGAATATTTGGGATCCTGAAGGATCATTCCCATCTGGCTGCCGCACAGCTGCCGGCGTTCGCGCGCCGGCATCGCGAGCAGGTCGTGGCCCGCGAAGCGCAGCGTGCGCGCGGACCAGCGCGCGGCTTCGGGCAGCAGGCCGAGCAGCGCACGGCCCGTCAGCGATTTGCCGGAACCCGATTCGCCGACGATGCCGAGCCGTTCGCCGGGCGCGAGCGTCAGCGACAGGTCGCGCACCGCGTCGCTGACGCTGCCGTCGTGACCGCGAAAGCCGATCTTCAGGCCGTCGATTTCGCACAGCGGCGGCACATTCGGATGATTGGCGCTCATGTCACGCTCCATGTCGCGGATCGAAGACGTCGCGCAGCCCGTCGCCGAGCAGGTTGAACGCGAGGCTGACGAGCAGGATTGCCGCGCCGGGCAGCGTCGCGACCCACCACGCGTCGAGCAACACGTTGCGGCCCGACGCGACCATGAAGCCCCATTCCGGGCTCGGCGGCTGCGCGCCGAGGCCGAGGAAGCCGAGGCCCGCGACGGTCAGGATGATGCCGGCCATGTCGAGCGTCGCGCGCACGATCACCGACGACATGCACAGCGGCACGATATAGCGCAGCAGGATGCGCGCGCCGGACGCGCCCTGCAGCCGCGCCGCATGGATGTAGTCGGCCTGCGCGATGCGGATCGTCTCCGCGCGCGCGAGCCGCGCATACGCGGGCCACGCGGTGATCGAGATCGCGACGACCGCGTTGATCACGCCCGGCCCGAGCGCGGCCGCGAACGCGAGCGCGAGCACGATCTTCGGGAAGGCGAGCGCGACGTCGGTGACGCGCATCAGCACGCTGTCGACGAGCCCGCCGCAGTAGCCGGCCGTCGTGCCGATCGCGAGCCCGATCGGCACGACGATCGCGACGACGAGCAGCGCGATGCCGAGCGTCAGCCGGGAGCCGTCGATCAGCCGCGACAGGATGTCGCGGCCGAGCTGGTCGGTGCCGAGCCAGTGCGATGGCGAGCCGGGCGGCAGCAGCCGGTCCGCGAGCACCTGGCGCAGCGGGTCGTGCGGCATGATCAGCGGACTGGCGATCGCGACCGCGATCAGCGCGACGAGGATCGCGAGCCCGAACAGGTTGAGCGGATTCGTGGCGAAGCGGCGCCAGCGGCGGTACGCGAGGCCGCACGCGGCCTGCGCGCGCGACGCGGGCGCGTCGGACAGCAGCCACGCGCGCAGGGTCGGTTGCTCGGCATTCATGATCGGATGGCCTTGTGCATCGATGGGGAAGGAAAACGCAATGGTTCCATATGCAAACCGACCCTAGCGCGCACGCGGATCGAACACGCGATACAGCGCATCGGTCAGCAGGTTGACGGTGATGAACATCGCGCCGATCACGAGCGTCGCGCCGAGCACCGCGTTCATGTCGGCATTGAGCAGCGCGCCCGTCAGATACGAGCCGAGCCCCGGCCACGCGAACACGATCTCGGTCAGCACCGAGCCTTCGAGCAGGTTGCTGTAAGTGAGCGCGATCACGGTCAGCAGCGGCACCGCGATGTTGCCGAACGCGTGGCGCCAGATCACGCGCCGTTCGGAGAGCCCCTTCGCGCGCGCGGTGACGATGTATTCCTGGCTCAACTGGTCGAGCATGAACGAGCGCGTCATCCGGCTCAGGTACGCGACCGAGTAGTAGCCGAGAATCGCCGCGGGCAGCGCGATGTGCGACAGCGCATTGCGAAACACGTCCCATTCGCCGGCGAGTGCCGAATCGATCAGCAGGCTGCCGGTGCGCGGGTCGACCATCCCGTCGAATACCGGGTCGAGCCGGCCAGGCCCCGCGACCCAGTGCAGCCGCGCGTAGAACAGCAGGAGCCCCATCAGGCCGAGCCAGAACACCGGCACCGAGCTGCCGATCAGGCCCACGAAGCGCGCGACGTGATCGATCGGCCGGTTGTGCTTGACCGCAGCCACGACGCCGAGCGGCACGCCGATCGCGATGCCGATCAGCGTCGCGAGCGTCGCCAGCTCGAGCGTCGCCGGAAACACGCGCCTGATGTCGTCGAGCACCGGGTTCGACGTCAGCAGCGACATCCCCAGATTGCCGTGCAGCACGTCGCGCACGTAGATCAGGAATTGCGTCGCGAGCGGCTTGTCGAGCCCGAGCGCGATGCGCTCGGCCGCGTACGCGTCGGCCGACGCGCGATCGCCGAGGATCGCGAGCACGGGGTCGATCGGCACCTTGCGGCCGATCACGAACGTCAGCGCGAGCAGCCCCGCGAACGTGATCGCGAGCGTGAGCACCCAGCGCAGCACGCGCAGCGCCCGGCGCACGCCCGGGTGCCGCGCGGGCAGCGTGCGCAAGGTTTCGACGGAGGAGGCAGGAGTCGACATGCGGTGAATCTCATTGCTTGTTCAGGTTGCGGTACGACACGAGATCGTTGATCGGCCCGACTTCGAGCCCGCTCACGCCAGGCCGCGTCGCGACCTGCGCGACCTTCTCGAACATGATCACGAACGGCGCGCGCGCGAGCATCGCCTTCTGCATCGCCTGGTAGCGCTGCGCGCGTTTCGCGGCGGACGGCTCGGCGAGCGCCGCGTCGGTGTCCTTCGTGAGCTGCGGAATGTCCCAGCCGTTGCGCCAGGCCAGCATTTTATAGCTCGACTTGTCGCTGTTGTCCGGATTCCACGCAAAACCCTGCGCGTTGCTGTGCGGATCGATGTAGTCGGCCGACCATTCGCCGATGTAGATGTCGTGCTGGCGCGCGCGGTATTTCGCGAGCGTCTGCTTGTTGTCACCCGGGATCAGCTGCACCTTGATGCCGGCCTGCGCGAAGTTCGCCTGCACGGCCTGCGCGATTTCCGTGTATGGATAGTCGTTGCGCACGTCCATCGTCAGCGAGAACCCGTTCGGCACGCCGGCCTTCGCGAGCAGCGCCTTCGCCTTCGCGACGTCGAGCTTGTACGGGTTCGCATCGAGCGTGCCGAGGAAGCCGTCCGGCAGGAAGGTCTGGTGCACCTTGTAGGTCGTCTTCACGACGTGGCCCTGGATGCCCGCATAATCGACGAGGCATTTCAGCGCTTCCTGCACGTCCGGTTTCGCGAGCGTCGGGTTCTTCGTGTTCAGGCCGAGATACAGCAGCGTCGCCTGCGGCGACGGCGTCACTTTCGCGCGGCCGGATTTGACGACGGCCGCGAGATCGTCGGGGCTCAGGTCGCGGGCCGCGTCGACGTCGCCGTTCTCGAGCAACAGGCGCTGGCTGGCCGCCTCGGGCACGTGGCGCAGCACGATGCGCTTCATCGCGAGCGGCAGCCGGTAGCCTTCAAAGCGCTGCAGCACGATGCTGTCGCCGGCCGTCCACTTGACGAGCCGATACGCGCCGGAGCCCGCTTCGTTGGTCTTCAGCCAGCCGTTGCCGAAATCGTTGGCTTGCTGGTGCGACAGCAGCAGCTTCCTGTCGAGCACCGACGCGGGCCACGAGCCGAGCACGTTCAGCACGAAGGTCGGCGCGTATTTCTGGTCGGTCGTGACGGACACCGTCTGGTCGTCGAGCTTCTTCACGTTCGCGAGCACGTTCGCCTTCGTGAGGCCGATGCCTGTCAGCACCGCGGCCGGACCCTTGTCGAGCAGCACTGCGCGCTGGATCGACCATGCGACGTCGTCGGCCGTCAGCGGATTGCCCGAATGGAACTTGAGGCCGTCGCGCAGCCTGAACGTATAGGTCAGCCCGTCGGGGCTCACGGTCCACGACTGCGCGACGTCGCCGTTGAATTTCGATGGATCGCGCAGGTCGACGCGCACGAGGCGATCGTAGGTGTTCGCGACGTATTCCTCCGGCACCAGCTCGTAGATCTCGCCCGGATCGAGCGTCGTGAATTCGTCCAGCAGCGTGGCCATCACGAACATGTCCTTCGGCGTTTCCGCACGCGCGGCGAGCGGCGCGGCAGCGACGAAGGACGCGGCGGCCAGCGCCGCGACGAGCCGGGATGTCAGGGGTTTCATGTGCGCTCCATCGGTCGTTGAACGGGGAAGGGGACGTGCATCACATCAGGCGCCACGGGCCGCTGTCGGCGTTGTCGATCTGCGGCAGCACGCGCGAGCCAGGCAGTTCGTAGTGCCACCATTCGCTCGCGATGTGCGCGAACCCGGCCGCGTGCATCACGCCGAGCAGCAGCAGGCGGTTGCGCTGCGCGGCCTCGGGCAGCCCCGCACGGAAGTGGCCCGACGCGGCCACCATCTCGTCGAAGCCGGTGCCCATGTCGAGCGCATGGCCGTCCGGGCCGACGAGCGTGACGTCGAGCGCGGTGCCGCGGCTGTGGTTCGAGCCGCGGCCGAGATCGGCGACGAAGTCCGGATCGGGCAGGAAATCCCACAGCACCTGCTGCGCCTGCGGCGGGCGGTACGCGTCGTAGATCCGCAGCGTGAGGCCCGCCTGCGCGGCGACGTTGACCGCGCGGCGCAGCGCCGCTTCGGCCGGTTCGAGCAGCAGGCAATGCGCGCGCCGGTAGATCGGCTTGCCGGTCAGGTTGCGGTCAGTCGCGTAGACGAGATCGATCTCGACGCGATGCGTAGCGGGCGTGATTTCGACGAGGCGGGGTGCGTTCATCGGCATTCAGGGCTCGAATTGGTCGAACGCGCGCTGCAGTTCGCGGTTGCGCGCGACGCGCCGGTCGATCGCGGGGCCGAGGCGGTCGACGACGGCCGTGATCAGCAGGTTGAACAGGCAGGTCAGCGGCGCGAGCGAATCCCAGAACTGGCCGACATCGGTCTTCACCTGCAGCAGGTCGGCCGGCCACTCGCGCGCCCACGGGCAGTAGAGGTCGGTGACGAGCGCGAACGGCTGGCCGCGCTCGGCGGCGGCCTCGCAGTAGCGGCGCGCGACGCGCGAATACGCGCGGGTGTCGGTGACGACGCAGTACGGATGGGCGAATTCCGAGTTCAGCGAATCGACATACGAGCCCGACTGGCCGTCCGTGTAGAACACGCGCGGGCGCAGGTATTCGAGGTAGCTGCTGAATGCGTTGCTGATGCCGCGCGTCGACTGGATGCCGAGGATGAACACGGCGTCCGCATGCGCGATCCGGTCGGCGACCTGCGCGAACACCGGATCTTCGGCGAGCCGGTACACGTGACGGATGGCATCGAGCTCGCGTTCGAGCGACTGCGCGAGCGCGCCGTCGGCGCCGGCCGGTGGCGTGCCGGCGACGCGCCGGTATTCGTCGAGGCGGTCGGTGATCATCCACGGCCGGTCGCCGCCGCCGCGCAGTTCGCGTTTCAGGTCGTCGAGATTGCGGTAGCCGACGCTGCGCAGGAACCGCCCGACCGAGATGCCGCTCGTGCCGGCCTGTTGCGCGATCTGGTCGGCGGTCTCGAGGCCGAGCCGATCGAGATTCGCGAGCATGTAGCTCGCGATGCGCTTTGCGGTGGGCGTCAGGTCGGCGAAACGGGCTTCGACGGTTTGGACGAACGCGCAGGTCATCGATTGTTAGATCGTTGTCGCCGGTTGACGAGTTGTCATTCATCTAACAAAGCCAAAATAATTCGCGCCAGACGATAAAAACTATGACGCACGGATCGGCGATAGATGTTGACGGGTGCGTAGAGGGCGGGTGAAGCGTCAGAACATTACTGTCGGGAATATCACGCGTTTATTTGTTTGATGAATATTTTGTATTTATGCGTGACAGGAATATACTGCATTTATTATCCACAGGAATCCGCGCCGTGAACCTGATCGTCAACACCCCCGCCCAGCTTGGCGAGATCCTGTCGTCCGCGCGCCAGGCCAAGAGCATGACGCAGGCCGAGGCCGCCGCCCGCATCGGCATCGGCCAGCCGCGTCTGTCGCTGCTCGAAACCACCCGCACCGCCGGCCTGTCGCTGACCCAGCTCCTCGCGCTGACCGCGCTGTACGACCTCGAACTCAGCATCCGCACGAAGGGCGAGAGCGGTGCGGCCGACGCCGAGTGGTGAGCATGGGCCGCAAATCGCACGGCCGCGCACTGTCGATCTGGGCGAACGGCCTGAGGGTCGGCGTCTGGCGGATTCCCGCGCGCGGCGACATGGAGCTGCAGTACGACGCCGGCTGGAAGCAGTCGGCGGCGGGCCGGCCGTTGTCTCTGTCGCTGCCGTTCGGCATCGGCGACGCGCCGTTGCGCGGCGAGCGCGTGAACCACTATTTCGACAACCTGCTGCCGGACAGCGACGCGATCCGCCGGCGCCTCGCGACGCGCTTCGGCACCGCGACGCTCGAGCCGTTCGACCTGCTCGCCGCGCTCGGCCGCGATTGCGTCGGCGCGGTGCAATTGCTCGGCGAGGACGAGACGCCGGCCGGCTTCGACCGCATCGACGGCTCGCCGCTGTCGGACGACGACGTCGCGCGGCTGCTCGACCAGGCGAGCGGCGTGGCCGCCGGCGTGTGGGACGATGACGACGACTTCCGTCTGTCGCTCGCGGGCGCGCAGGAAAAAACCGCGCTGCTGTATCACGACGGGCGATGGATGCGTCCGCACGGCGCGACGCCGACCACGCATATCCTGAAGCTGCCGCTCGGCCTCGTCGGCAACAAGCGCGCGGATCTGACGACGTCGGTCGAGAACGAATGGCTGTGCCTCGCGATCCTGCGCGCGTTCGGGCTGCCGGTGCCGGATGCGGAGATCGTCAGGTTCGGCGCGCACAAGGTGCTGTCGGTCGCGCGCTTCGACCGCGCGCTGCATCGCGACGGCCGATGGCTGCTGCGCCTGCCGCAGGAGGATTTCTGCCAGGCGCTCGGCGTGCCGCCGCATCTGAAATACGAGTCGCACGGCGGCCCGGGCGTGCCGGACCTCGTCGGCATCCTGCGGCGCTCGGAGGCGCCGGCCGACGATCTCGACACGCTGTTCGCCGCGCTGGTCGTGTTCTGGATGCTCGCCGCGCCGGACGGCCACGCGAAGAATTTCAGCCTGCGGCTGTTGCCGGGCGGGCGCTTCAGGCTCACGCCGCTGTACGACGTAATGTCGATCTGGCCGGTCGAGGGTGACGGCGCGAACCAGTGGTCGTGGCACAAGGCGAAGCTCGCGATGGCGATGCACGGCAAGCGCAAGCACTACGCGATGCGGGACATCACGCGGCGCCATTTCAGCGCAATGGCCGAGCATTGCCTGCTCGGCGACATCGCGACGCCGATCGTCGAGCGGCTGATCGCGGCGACGCCGCGCGTGATCGACACGGTTGGCGCGGCGTTGCCGCAAGGGTTTCCTGCGAAGGTCGCCGACCGCATTTTCGAAGGGTTGCGGCGCGCGGCCGAGCGGCTGGACGCGATGCCGGCCATATGACGCGCGTGCAGGCCGGCCGGCCGCGCCGGCCGCGCCGCGCGCAGGCGGCCAGGGCAACACTTACTTCTTCAGCGTCCGATACGACACGAGATCGTTGATCGGGCCGATTTCCGGGCCCGTCACGCCCGGCCGCGTCGCGACCTGCACGACTTTCTCGAACATGATGATGAACGGCGAGTTCGCGAGCACGGCCTTCTGCAGCGCTTCATAGCGTTGCGCGCGCTTTGCCGGCGACGGCTCGACGAGCGCGGCCTCGGTGTCCTTCGTGAGCTGCGGGATGTCCCAGCTGTTGCGCCACGCGAGCATCTTGTCCTTCGACTGGTCCGAATTGTCCGGATTCCACGCGAAGCCACGCGCATTGCTGTTCGGGTCCATGTAGTCCGGCGACCACTCGCCGATGAAGATGTCGTGCTGGCGCGCGCGATATTTGCCGATCGCCTGCTTCGCGTCGCCCGGGATCAGCTTCACGCGGATGCCGCCCTGCGCGAAGTTTGCCTGCAGCGCCTGCGCGATCTCGAGGTACGGATAGTCGTTCGGCATGTCCATCGTCACGTCGAAGCCGTTCGGCAAACCGGCCTTCGCGAGCAGCGCCTTCGCCTTCGCGACGTCCTGCCTGTACGGGCGCGCGTTCGACGTACCGAGGAAGCCTTCCGGCAGGAACGTCTCGTGCACCTTGTAGGTCGTGCTGACGATGTTGCGCTGGATGCCGTCGTAGTCGACGAGCCACTTCATCGCCTGCTGAACCTCGGGCTTCGCGAGGTTCGGGTTCTTCGTGTTCAGGCTCAGGTACAGCAGCGCGGACACGGGCCACGCGGCGACCTTGATCTTGCCGGCCTTCGTCAGCGTGGCGAGGCTGTCGGGGCTCAGGTTGCGCGCGGCATCGGCGTCGCCGTTCTCGAGCAGCAGCCGCTGCGCGGAGGCTTCCGGCACGTGGCGCAGCACGACCCGCTGCATCGGGTACGGCGTGCGGTAAGCGTCGAAGCGCTGCAGCACGATGCTCTCGTTCGGGGTCCACTTGACGAGCTTGTACGGGCCCGAGCCCGCATCGTTGGATCTCAGCCACGCGCTGCCGAAGTCGTTGCCTTGCTGGTGCGACATCAGCAGCTTCCTGTCGAGCACCGAGGCGGGACATGCGCTCAGCACGTTGAGCACGAAGCTCGGCGCGTACTTGCGGTCGGTCTCGAGCACGACGGTCTGCGGATCGATCGCGCGGACCTTCTGCACGACGTTCGCCTTCGTGAGGCCGAGATCGCCAATGACGCCGGCCGGGCCCTTGTCGAGCAGGATCGTGCGCTGCAGTGACCACGCGACGTCGTCGGCGGTCACCGGATTGCCGGAATGGAACGTGAGCCCGGAGCGCAGCTTGAACGTGTAGCTGACGCCGTCGGCGCCGACACTCCACGACTGCGCGATCTGTCCGTCGAAGCGCGTCGGGTCCTTCAGGTCGACGCGTACGAGCCGTTCGTAGGTGTTGGCGACGTACTCGGACGGCACGAGCTCGTAGATCACGCTCGGGTCGAGGGTCGTGAATTCGCCGAGCTGCGTGGCGACGACGAAGATGCCGGGCGGCGTCGCGGCCTGGGCCGGCGAAATGGACAACGCGGACAACGCGGACAACGCGGACAACGCGGACAACGCGGACAACGCGGGTGTGAGCGCGGTGAGCGCGGCACTGACGAACAGCCTGGACAGCAGATGCTTCATGCGGGCTCCATCGGAAAGAGATCGTGGTGCGATTCTCTCATCGACGGGCGCCCGGATGAAAATAAGTCAGATCAAGCAGCGCGCGATCGCGAAGCGCATCGCTTCCTCGGGCGGCTCGCTGCCGGAGCCGCGCACGACCTTGACGACCGAACCGGCGCCGGACGGCGTGAGCGTGACGAAGTACGAGCGCGAGCCGACCGTAATGTCGGTCACGCCGTTGTGGTGCGACCGCTGCGTGTCCGACAGCCGGCTGTCGAGGCAGTTCGCGATCGCGTCGGCCGGGCGCTGCGACGATACGTAGATCATCGCGCCGTCGCCGCCGGATGCGGCAGTTTCGGACGACGGCGCGGTTCCGCAGGCGGCGAGAACGGCGGCGGGAAGGAGCAGCAGGAATCGTTTCATGGTGGGGTGGTCGTGTCTGTCGTGTCGAGGCGGGAACGCGGGTGCAGGTGAAACGCGGCTGGCGTCAGAGTATACCCGCAGGGTCCGACACGAATCGCATGCTGAAACGATTCGATACAACAAGCACCCGCTGCCGGCGGGGCGGCAGCGGGCGTTCGAAGTTCACCGAAGCGGAGCGCTTATTGGCCGATCTTGTTGCTGACCGCATTTTCCTGCTGGTTCAGCACGCGCTGTTCCGGCTTGGTGAGGTGGCTGTGGTTCTGCGCAGCCATGTCCCGCTCTTCCTGGCGGATTTTCCGGTCGTCGCGATGCAGGCGTGCAGCCTGTGCATGCGACATCTCGCCTTCCTTCACTTCGTGATGGATCCGGCGGTTCTGGTTCGCGAGGCGCTGGTTCACCTCTTCGCGGCGCGGATGCGCTTTCTGCCACGGCGTGTCGGCGAAGGCCGTGCCGGTCAGCACCGACATCAGCGTGGCGGCGATCGCGAGATTGCGGGTGAGGGCTCGCATGGTGTTTTCTCCTGTCGTTGCGCGGAGGAATTTCCGGCGCTTGCCCCAAGAACGCGTCGCGAATCGCCTGTGTTGACGGTCGGTTTGTATCGATTGTGAGGGTTTATTACGCGCGACCCGGTGACGTGCGGCTCGGCGCGCGTCAGGTGAGGCGGTAGTACTTGCCGGGCTTCACTTCGTCCGGCAGCGGCTCGCCGTTGAGTTCGAGCAGCGTGCGCTCGATCTGCCGCGTCATCGCATCGAGCGCGAGATGGTTCGGGCCGGTGCCGAACGGTTCGGCGATCGCATGCGCGATCGCGTCGAGCGCAATCAGCGTGTACGCGACGAACACGGTGACGAACGGCGTCGCCGCACCGATCGAATCGACGAGGCCGAACGGCAGCAGAATGCAGTACGCGTAGATCGTGCGATGCAACAGCACGTCGTACGAGAACGGGATCGGCGTCGACGCGATGCGCTCGCAGCCACTGACCATCGCAACGAGATCGTCGAGCCGCGCGTCGAGCATCCACAGGCGCGTGTCCGGGAGGCGGCCGGCGTCCGCGCGCGCGGCGAACGCGGTGCGCAGCAGGTGCACGATCGCGACCGGCCGGAACTTCAGCGGCGCGACATGCGCGTAGGTCTGTGCATCGAGCAGCGGACGCAGGTCGGCGTCGGGATCGGTGCCGCGCAACTGGTGCTTGAGCGCGTAGACGAACGCGATCACGGTGCGCACGAACGCGCGGCGCTCGTCGTCGGTGTCGAACACGCGGTACGCGAACGCCTGCGACGTCAGCGTGCGCGTAGCGGTCAGCACGCCGCCCCACAGCACGCGCCCTTCGCGATAGCGGTCGTAGCTCGCGTTGTTGCGAAACGCGGCGAAGATCGCCAGCGTGAGGCCGATCAGCGTGAACGGCGTCGGGTTCAGCGGCACCTTCTCGCCCATCACGCGCCCGCCGGTCCACAGTGCGACGATGCTGATCGCGAGTGTCAGCGCGAGCTGCGGCAGGATCGCCTGCAGCACCGAGCCGTTCCAGACGAACAGCATCCGCAGCCAGTGCTCGCGGGGGCGCACGATCATGACGACACTCCTTCAGGCCGCTTGCGACGCGGGCGCGGCGGCGCGGTGCAGCAGCACCGGCACCGACTTCGACGTCGGCGTGTTGCAGACGTCGCCGACGCTGTCGAGCGGCACGAGCGGGTTCGTCTCCGGATAATACGCGCCGATGCAGCCGCGCGGAATGTCGTACGCGACGAGCAGGAAGCCGTTCGCGCGCCGCTCGATGCCGTCGTGCCACACCGTTTCCATGTCGACCCAGTCGCCGGCCTTCAGCCCGAGCATCGCGAGATCGTCGGGGTTCACGAACACGACGCGGCGCTGGCCGAACACGCCGCGATAGCGGTCGTCGAGCCCGTAGACCGTCGTGTTGTACTGGTCATGCGAGCGGGTCGTCATCAGCGTCATCAGGCGTTCGCCGTGCAGCGCGCGGGCGCGCTGGATCGGCGTGTCGGACGGCAGCGCGTGCGCGATGAAGTTCGCCCTGGCCGTCGGCGTCAGCCATTCGCGGTCGCGCGACGCGACGCGCAGGTGGAAGCCGCCCGGCTTCGCGATGCGCGCGTTGTAGTCGTAGAAGCCGTCGAGGGTCGCTTCGATCGCGTCGCGAACCTTCGCGTAGTCGCTCTTGTAGCCGAGCCAGTCGATCTTGCCGCTGCCGAACAGCGCATGGCCGATGTGCGCGACGATCGCCGTCTCCGACATCAGGTTCGGCGACGCCGGCTTGTTCATCCCGTACGACACGTGGACCATGCTCATCGAATCCTCGACCGTCACGCCTTGCGGCACGTTGTCCTGCAGGTCGATCTCGGTGCGGCCGAGCGTCGGCAGGATCAGCGCGTGGCGGCCGTGGATCAGGTGGCTGCGGTTCAGCTTGGTCGTGATCTGCACGGTCAGGTCGCAGCGGCGCAGGCCTTCCCACGTGCGCGGCGTGTCGGGCGTCGCCATCGCGAAATTGCCGCCGAGACCGATGAACACCTTCAGGTGGCCTTCGAGCATTGCCTCGATCGTCTCGACGACGTCGTAGCCGTGCTCGCGCGGAGGCGCGAAATCGAACACCTTGCCGAGCCGGTCGAGGAACGCCTGCGCCGGCTTCTCCTCGATGCCGACCGTGCGGTTGCCCTGCACGTTCGAATGGCCGCGCACCGGGCACAGCCCCGCGCCGGGGCGGCCGATGTTGCCGCGCATCAGCATCAGGTTGGTCAGCATCTGCACGGTCGCGACCGAATGCTTGTGCTGCGTGAGGCCCATCCCCCAGGTCGCGATCACGCGTTCGCTGCGCGCGTAGAGCTGCGCGAGCCCGTCGATCTGCTCGTACGGCACGCCGCTTTCGGCGGTCAGCGCGGACCAGCTTTCGTTGCGCAGGTCGTCCGCGAACGCGTCGAAGCCGGCCGTGTGCTCGGCGATGAACGCGGTGTCGAGCACGCGCGCCGCGCCGTTGTTCCGCGCGTCGTCGTCGAGTTCGAGCACGCGCTTCGCGATGCCCTTGATCAGCGCGAAATCGCCGCCGATCGTCGGCTGGATGAACGTCGATGCGATGCTGGTGCCCGACATCGTCAGCATCTCGAGCGGGCTTTGCGGATCGGCGAAGCGTTGCAGCCCGCGCTCCTTCAGCGGGTTGATCGACACGATCGTCGCGCCGCGCTTCGCGCATTCGCGCAGCTCGCCGAGCATCCGCGGATGGTTCGTCGCCGGGTTCTGGCCGAAGATCAGCAGCGTGTCGGCCAGCTCGAAGTCGTCGAGCGTGACCGTGCCCTTGCCGACGCCGACCGACGGCGGCAGCCCGCGGCTCGTCGCCTCGTGGCACATGTTCGAGCAATCGGGGAAGTTGTTCGTGCCGTACACGCGCACCAGCAGCTGATACAGGAACGCCGCCTCGTTGCTCGCGCGGCCGGACGTGTAGAACGCGGCCTGGTTCGGGTCGGGCAGCGCGCGCAGATGGCTGGCGATCATCTCGAACGCGTCGTCCCATGCGACCGGTACGTAACGGTCGGTCTGCGCGTCGTAGATCATCGGGTCGGTGAGGCGCCCGTGCTGTTCGAGTTCGTAGTCGGACTGTTCGAGCAGTTCGGTGACCGTGTGCCCGGCGAAGAATTCGGGCGTCACGCGCTTGCTGGTCGCTTCGGCCGCGACGGCCTTCACGCCGTTCTCGCAGAACTCGAACGTCGACGCGTGCTTGCGGTCCGGCCACGCGCAGCCGGGGCAATCGAAGCCGTCCGGCTGGTTCTGGCGGAGCAGCGTCCGGTAGTTGCCGCCGGTGACCTTTTCCTTGATCAGGTTGATCGTGACGGCTTTCAGCGCCCCCCAGCCAGCGGCCGGGTGGGTATAAGGCTCGATGCGCGCGGTGGTGGATGTCTTTTTCATGATGCTGTCGTCGGGGTCGATGTGTGGAGCGTACGCGGGACCCGGCGTCGCCTGTGTGTACACCCGTTCACTTCAAAAAAGAGTACAGTTGCGCCAATCTGCCGCAGTGCAGAACGGAACTGTGCTGTTGAATGGTTTTTGAAAGGTGAGGCGGTGAAGCGCTACGAGAAACTGGCCGACGATCTGCAGTTGCAGATCGAGCGCGGCATGTACCGGCCGGGCGAACGGATTCCGTCGGTGCGGCAGGCGAGCCGGCTGCATCGGCTCAGCATTACGACCGTGCTGCGCGCGTACCTGGTGCTGGAAAGCCGTGGCGAGATCGAAAGCCGGCCGCAGTCCGGCTATTTCGTGCGGGCGCGCATGGAGCCGGCGGGTGAGCCCGAGCTGCATGCGTCGGCGCCGGTCGCGACGTCGTCGACCGTCGACGTGAGCCGGCTCGTGCTGTCGACGTTGCGCTCGATTGCGCGCGACGATGCGGTGCCGCTCGGGTCGCCGTATCCGGACGCAACGCAGTTCCCGGTGCAGCGGCTCGCGCGGCATGCGCAGTCGATTGCGCGGCGGCGCACGCGCTGGGGCGTGATCGACGACCTGCCGCCCGGGAACCAGGAGCTGATCCGGCAGATCGCGCGGCGCTACCTCGAAAGCGGCATCGCGGTCGAGCCGGACGAGATCATCGTGACGATCGGCGCGACGGAAGCGATCAACCTGTGCCTGCAGGCCGTCGCGCGGCCCGGCGATACGATCGCCGTCGAGTCGCCGACGTTCTACGCGATGCTGCACGCGATCGAGCGGATGGGGATGCGCGCGCTCGAGGTCGCGACGCATCCGGCCGACGGGATCGATCTCGCGGCGCTCGAGCGGATTCTCGAACGCGAGCGGATCGCCGCATGCATGGTGATGCCGAATTTCCAGAACCCGCTCGGCTTCCAGATGCCCGATGCGCGCAAGCGCGCGCTCGTCGAGCTGCTCGCGAAGCACGGCGTGCCGGCGATCGAGAGCGACGTCTATCACGAACTGTATTACGGCGATGCGCGGCCGAGCGCACTGAAGACGTTCGACCGCGACGGGCTCGTGCTGCACTGTGCGTCGTTTTCGAAGAGCCTGTCGCCCGGCTACCGGATCGGCTGGGCGATGCCTGGCCGATTTCGCGATCAGGTCGAGAAGCTGAAGTTCCTGAACACGCTCGCGACGCCCGTGACCGAACAGCTCGCGATCGCGGAATACCTGAAGCACGACGGCTACGACCAGCATCTCAGGCGGATCCGCAAATGCTTCGCGCAGCAGGCGAACCTGATGAGCGCGATGGTGCGGCGGTTCTTTCCGGACGGCACGCGGCTGTCGCAGCCGCAGGGCGGCTACGTGCTGTGGGTCGAGCTGCCGCCGCAGGTCGATGCGATGCGCCTGTACCAGATGGCGCTCGCGCAGCGGATCACCGTCGGGCCGGGCCACATGTTCTCGGCCACGACGGATTACCGGCATTTCATCCGGCTCAATTACAGCTATCCGTGGTCGGGGCAGATCGAGGCGGCGTTGAAGACGCTGGGGCGGCTGGCCGCCGAGTGCGCGACGGGGTGAGCGCGGCGGGCGAAGCCGTTCCGCAGGTGATGCGCCAGTTCGGTCGCCGCCGGCGAACCCTGGCCGCGCGGCAGATGCAGGTTGATCGCGAACGCGGGCAATTCGGGCAGGCCGCTGTCGGCCGGCAGGATGTCGAGGTCGGCGGGCACGGTGGACGCGAGCCAGACGGTCACCGCGAGGTCCGATCGCACCGTCGCGGCCGTCGCATCGACGCTGCCGTTTTCGAACACGGTGCGCCAAGCGAGATCGCGGTCGCGCAGCGCATCGAGCACGACCGGGCGGAATGCGCAGGTTTCCGCAACCATCGACACGGGCAGCGGCACCTTTCGATACGCGGCCCCGCCTTTCGCGCCGACCCACACCAGCCGATCGACGGCAATGCATTCGCCGCGCGACGAACCGACCGGCTCCTCGACCAGCGCGACATCGATTTCCCCTTTCGTCAGCGCGCGCAACAAGTCTGGCGACGCCGCGCACACGAGCGCCAGCGCAACCTGCGGCCGGGCCTGTGCAAAGCCTTTCAGGATCGGCCCAAGGCAGCTTCCGACGAGGTCTTGCGGCGCGCCGATCCGGACCGTGCCGTCCATCGCGTCCGCTGTCATGTCCGTCCACAGCGCGTCGTGCAGCGCGAGCAGGCGGCGCGCCTGCCCGAGCAGACGCTCGCCGGCCGCGGTGAGGTGCAGGTTGCGATGTTCACGGAACAGCAGTGGCCCCGACAGCGCCTCGAGCCGCGCGACCTGCTGGCTGACCGCGCCCTGGGTCAGATGCAGCGCATGCGCGGCGGCGGTCATGCTGCCGTGATCGGCGACGGTGACGAACGCGCGGAGCAGGGCGATGTCGAGATTGCGTGGCATTCACGCATTATGAACGCTAATGGATCGAATAAGGAATTTTCGCTTTTGTAATGCGTGATGCGCGGGTAAAAACGGAGCTTCATCGACGACTGCCGGGAGGCACTGTGCCGTTTCGCGAATATCTGCCATTGATTCTGTTCGTGATCGTCGCCACCGGCACGCCGGGCGGCGCGACCACGCTGGCGACCGCGTCGGGCGCGCATTTCGGGTTTCGGCGATCGCTTCCCTACATGACCGGTATCGCTGCCGGACTCGCGTCGATGGCCGCGGCCGCGGCGGCCGGGCTCGGCAGCGTTGTGGCCGAGTGGCCGACGCTGCAGTTCGCGTTGAAGGCGTTCGGCTCGCTGTATCTGCTGTGGCTGGCCGCGCGCATCGGGCGCAGCGGCCCACCCCATCTCGATGCGCAGCTGCGCAAGCCGCAGGGGTTCGTGAGCGGCGTCTGGATGCTGTGGCACAACCCGAAGGGATGGGCGATGACCCTCGGCGCCGCCGCGTCGTTTGCGGCGCTCGCATCCGGGCCGCTGCGACTCGGCACGTTGCTCGGCGTCGCGTTCGGCGTGGCCGCGATGGTGTCACTGTCGCTGTGGTGCGCGGCCGGTCTGGTGTTCGCGCGGCTGCTGCGCACCGATGCGCAGTGGCGCTGGCTGAATGCCGGGCTGGGCCTGCTGCTCGTGTTGTCGATCGCGCCGATGTGGCTGCCGTAGCAACGCGGTCGCGGTCGAGAGTCAGGACGTTTCGCGCGAATCCGCCGACGATTGCGCGGTATCCCGCTGGCCGGCTTGCGCGGTATCCCGCTGTCCGGCCGCCTCGGACCACAGTGGCAGCCGAAGCGCCATCACGAAGGTCAGCGCGTGCAACACGCACAGCAGCAGGAACGTCCACGCATACGCGTTCGTCGCGCTTGCGGCGACGTGCGGCGATTGCATCTGCCATGCGAGGAACAGTGTGCACAGCGTGGTGAACGTCGGCCCGCCGAGACGCTGGATGATGTTGAGCGATGTCGTCGCCATCGGCAGATTGCGCCGGTCGACCGACGCATACGCGGCGGAAATCGACGGCGTGCCGACCGCGCTCTGTCCCATTCCGCGCAGGAACAGCGCGGGAATCAGCACGGCCAGGTCGAGCCCGTGCGTCGCCAGAAACACGAACGGCAGCGTCGCGGCGAGCGCCAGTGCGGCACCGGCGGCGGACACCCGCCGCACGCCGAACCGGCTCGTCAGTGCGCCCATCGACGGATACGTGACCAGCATGCCGAGGCCGAGCGGCGCGAGCAGCCAGCCCATTTCGCCGGGCGACCGGCCGCATGCGTCGATCAGGAAGACGGGAATCAGCATCTGGCCGGCATACAGCGCGCCGTTCGACAGGAACTGCGTGCTCGCGGCTGCGCTGAACACCTTGCCGCGCAACAGCTGCAGGTCGATCAGCGCGTGCGCGCCCATGCGCCGCTCGATGCGGACGAACGCCGCGAGCAGCAGCGCGGACGCGGCAAGCACGGCGATGCCGAGCGGGCGGCCGATCCGCTCCGCGCCATACAGGAACAGCACGAGGCCTGGCGACAGCAGCGCGAGGCCGATCCAGTCCAGCGCGCGCGGCTGCGTTTCCTCGCGATCATTCGGCAGGAAGCGCGCGGCGAGCGCGATCGCCAGCACGCCGACCGGCAGGTTGACGAGGAAGAGCCAGCGCCACGACGCATGCTGCAGAATCGCGCCGGCGGCAACCGGCCCGAGGATCGGCGCGATCAGCACCGGCACCGCTGCATAGCCGATCACGCGCGCCATCTGCTTGCCGGCAACCCGCGCGATCATCATCTGCGCCATGGGCGCGAGCAGGCCGCCGCTCACGCCTTGCAGCACGCGAAACGCGATCAGCGACGGCGCCGACCACGCGAGCCCGCACAGCGCGGACGACAGCGTGAACGCCGAGAAGCACCACAGATAGAGTGCCTTGGCGCCGATGCGGTCGACCAGCCAGCCGTTCAGCGGCAGGACCAGCGTGAGTGCGAGCAGGTAGCCGCTCGTCACCCACTGGATCGTCGACAGGCTCGCGTGCAGGTCGGTCGCGAGGCTGGATAGCGACACGTTGACGATCGTCGCGTCGAGTTGCGACAGCAGTGAACCCAGCACGGCGACCGCGCTGACTTTCCAGATCGACGGATCGAGCCGGTCGGCGGCACTTGCGGGCCTGTCGTTCACGTTGGCATCGCGATCATGCATCGGGCGCGTGGAGCGTGTGGGGAGTGTGGGGCGTGTCGAGTGCTTCGAGCAGCGCGACGATGTCCTGCGTGGAACCCGTTTCGCCGAGCCGCGGGAAGATCCGGGCGACGCTGTTCGCGTGCGCGTCGGCGTTCAGGTCGGTCATCGCATCGACGGCGAGCGTCACGTTGTAGCCGAGTTCGTGGGCCTGGCGTGCGGTGGATTCGACGCCGATGCTCGTCGCGATGCCCGCCAGCACGATCTGCGTGACGCCGGCGGCCTTCAGGTGCGCGTCGAGACCGGTGCCGGTGAACGCGCCCCACGTCCGCTTCGTCACGACATGGTCGTGTGGCTGGCGGTTCAGTTCAGGCACGAGGTCGGTCCAGTCCGCGGGCAACGGGCCCTTGAGGCCCGCCTGTTCGGTCCTGCCCGGCGCGCCGCCGGCGACGTTGACGAGCACGACCGGCAGGCCGCGCCGGCGAAACGCGTCGGCCAGTGCGGCCGCGTGCCGGATCACGTCGGCGGCCGGATGGGCGGTGGGCAGTGCGGTGATGCCTTTCTGCAGATCGATGACGATCAGCGCGGGAGTCGGGTCGATGCAGGTTGCGCTCATGGATGGGGCTCCGAGTGGGTGAGGTGGCCTCCGGAACGCCCATGGATTCGCGGGGTTCCGGAGACAGGGTTCACGAGTCGCCGAGCCGCCTGATCAGCGGAATCGCGGCGACGAGCGTTCGGGTTTCGTCCGGATCGAGTTTCTCGAGGGCGGCGACGAGCCATGCGCGCTTCGCGACCGTGCGCTTGCGCCGTTCCTCGATGCCCGCTTCGGTCAGCAGGAACAGGATCTGCCGGCCGTCGGTCGGGTGCGCGCGGCGCTCGACGAGGCGTTCTTCCTCGAGGCTCGCGAGGATCGCCTTCATCGACTGCGGCTTCATCGATTCCGCGCGGGCGAGATCGGCGGTCGTCATCGGCCCGTTCTGTTCGAGCCGCGCGAGCGCGCTCATCTGCGACAGGTTGAGTCCGCTCGAATCGACTTCGGAGCGGAGTCGTCGGATGAGCTGGCCGACGGCAAGCGTCAGGTCGGCGACGACGGTTTCGACGGGGAGATCGGTTTTGCGCGATGAGTTCATGGAGCGGATCATAGAAGAAGACAGTTTAACTTGCAAGTTAAACTGTCAATTTGGATCGGACGAGAGGGCTGATGCCCCCGGTCCGGGGGCGTGCGGACGCGAGACGGTGAGTTACTTCAACGAGCAGGTGAGCCAGCGGTGGATCGTGAGCGCATCGCTCGTCACGCCGGCGCGCGTCGGCGAGCCGAGCAGCACGACGGTTTCCGGCCGGCTGTGTACGTGCATGCGCATCACGACGCCGTACCCGGATTCGTTGATGAAGCCCGTTTTCTGCAGCCGGATCGGCAGGCGGCCGGATCGGACGAGCGGGTCGGAGTTGACGTAGAACAGTTCGTCGTCGCCGGGGCGAACGGTCTTCGACTTGTCCGTCGAGAAGCGCCGGATCAGCGGATCCTGCGCGGCGGCGTCGACGAGCCGCGCGAGTTCCTCGGCCGTCGACACGTTGTGCGGCGACAGCCCGGTCGGCTCCCGGAAACGCGTGTGGCGCATGCCGAGCCGTTTCGCCTCGCGATTCATCGCGGCGACGAACGCGGGGCGTCCGCCCGGATAGTCGCGGCTCAGCGCGGCCGCCGCACGGTTCTCCGACGACATCAGCGCAATGTGATACATGTCGCGCCGCGACAGCGTCGAGCCGACCGCCAGCCGCGAACCCGTGAACTTGATCGCGTCGCGATCGTGTGCGCTCACGCGCAGCATGCCGTTCAGCGGGCGGTCCGCGTTGCGCGCGACGACGGCCGTCATCAGCTTCGAGATCGATGCGATCGGCCGCACCGTGCGCGCATTGCGCGCGACGAGCGGTGTGCGCGTGTCGACGTCGAGCACATAGGCGGCGCGCGAATGGAGCGAATTCACCGCGCGCGTGCTGTAGCCGCAGCTTGCGAGCAGACGCGGCTTTGCGGGGGCCGTGCGGGGGCGGACGGCCGATGCCTGTTTCTTGCCGCGGGACGGCTGCGCGGACGCGTGCTTGTGTGGGGTTGCGCGATGCCGTGCGCGTTTCCGTGTGTCAGGGCGGCGATGCTTGGTGGCCTTGTGGCGTACTGACGGTTTCTTGACCGACGTCGCATGTCCGTGCGCGACACGCTGGGTTGCGCGGTGGGCGGACGCGTTCGTCACGAACGCACACAGGATGATCGAGATGGCGATGAGCCAGTACGTCCGGGCGCGGGGCAGGCGCGCGATGATGCCAGTCAAGCAGCAATCTCCTTGTGTCACGCGGGTTGTGGCGGCGCGCAGCGCGCGAGCGCGGCGAGGGCGGCGGTGGCGCGGGAAATTATACGAGCGAACGCAAACGGGATGCGCCACGGCACGCGCGCGCCGGCGCGCTCAGCGCGGCCAATGCCGGCGCGACACGACGGCGAAGCTGATCGCGATCGAGCCGGTCGTCGCGCGACGTTCGGTGTCGGATATCGCATCGGCGAAGCGCGGGCGGCGGCGCGCGTTGCGTGGGGCCGGCGCGGCTGCGGCGGCCGGATCCGGTTCGCTGTCGCCGGCCGGAGCCCTGTCAACAGCAGGTTCGAGCGCCACGCAGCGCGCCGGATTCATCGGGTGACGGAAAGGCATGACGGAGGGTTCCGGAATGAACATGACCGTATTGAACCGCTCGGCATTCGATCCGTAAAATGAATGTTTTGATCGATACGATTCCTGTCCGGAATGGAACTGAAACTGCTGAGAACGTTTCTGACCGTCACCGAGTGGCGTCATTTCAGCCGCGCGGCGGAGATGCTGCACATGAGCCAGCCGGCGCTCAGCAAGCAGATCGGCGCGCTGGAGGCGAGCCTGGGCGGCAAGCTGTTCGAGCGCGGGCGGCATGGCGCCGAGCTGACGCCGTTCGGCGAACGGTTCCTGCCCGATGCGCAGGCGCTCGTGCGCGATGCCGATGACATCGTGCGGCGCGCGCGCGAGGCGAGCAGCGGCCAGCGCGGGCATCTGCGCGTCGGCATCTGCCTGTCCGTGCTGACGATCGTGCCACGGCTCATCGCCGAATTCCGCCGTCAGCATCCGGATGTGGCCGTCACGCTGAGCGACCTGTCGTCGTCGGAACAGACGCGCCGCTTGCTCGCAGGCAAGCTGGAGGTCGGCTTCCTGCGCCTGCCGGCCGAGGAGGGTCTGTCGTCGTTCCGGATGGTCGACGAGGGGCTCGCGCTGGCATTGCCGCCACACCTTGGATATACGCGCGTTCCCGCCGATCTGGAGGTGCTCAACGAGATCGGCTTCATTGCGCTGCAACGTGCGCGGGGCGCCGGGCTCGCCGCGCAGATCGACCGCTGGTGCATCGAGCGCCGCTTCGTGCCGAACGTCACGCAGCAGGCAGAGGATGTCCAGTCGGTGCTCACGTCGGTCGCGGCGGGCGTCGGCGTTGCATTCATCCCGTCGCGTGCGCAGCATCTGCTGCGTGACGCAACGGTGCTGCCGCTACCCGGCAAGGATGCAAAGTGGCGCGTGGGGCTTGCCTGGCCGTCCGCGCGGAAGGACCCTGTTACCGCGCGTTTTGTCGCGCATGTGCGGGCTGCGATGAAGGTGACTTGAGCGACGCGCGTGTGCTGCCGCACCGCGCGTCAATCAGGCCGATAAACAAGTTAACCGCGGAGTTAACCGCGGAGTTACCGCGGCGTTACCGCGCACCGACGCCCATCACGTCATCAACGGCAGCAGCGTGGCCGCAATCGCCGCGAACGAAGGCCTGCTCTCGACCGTTTCGCTCACGCATGAGGCCGCGAGGGCTTCAAGCTCGCCCGCGCCGGGCAGCGTTCCCGGCTCGCATCGCTCGATCAGTTCCTCGAGCAAATGGCCGAATGCGCGCACTTCCAGCCGCTGCAGTGCCGATCCGAGCGCTCGATCGTCGGTGTCATAGAACGACGCCGCGCCGAAATCTCCGAGCAACGCGCGCCCCGCGCCGCAATGCAGGATGTTATGCGCATACAGGTCGCCATGCATGATGCCTCGCTCGTGCAGATGGCAGGCCGCCGATGCGATGCCATGCGCGATACGCAGTGCCGACGCCGGATCGAATCGCACGTCATCCGCGTAGACATCGCGCGTGCAGGAATCGAGGCTCGGCGGCGCAGCGAGATTCGCGAAGGCCGGATCGATCAGCTCCATCACGAGGCCGTGCGTGTCCGACGGATGGTCTTTCACTTTGCCGATCACCGGGATCAGGTTCGGGTGCTGCCCTGCGTGAATGCAGGCGGCCATTTCGCAGTCGGGCAAGCCGTCGCTCGTCACGGCACCCTTGAAGAGCTTGACGGCGGCCGGCTGCGACGAACGACCGTCATCCGCCAGCCGCGTCGCCCGATAGATGATGCCCGATGCGCCTTCGCCCAGCTTTTGCTCGACCGCGAGCGAAGCCCAGCGCACGTCGGCGATCGACGTGTCGGCGGACGCCGCCGCTTCCAGCGCGCCGGTGAACGGATTGCCTGCGTACGCGAGCCACGCGAGGCGGGGCATCCGCAACAGCCACGCGGGCAATTCGCTCAACCGGTTGGCCGACAGACGCACGAGTTCGAGCCGTGAGCACGCAGCCATTTCCTCAGGCAACGCGCGTAACCGGTTGCCCGCGAGCATCAGCTTCTGCAGCCGTGCGCAGTCGCCGATCTCCGCGGGCAGCGATTCGATCTCGTTGTCGGTCAGGATCAGCCAACGCAGTTCGCGCGGCAGTGATTTGCCCGAAACCTTGCGGATGCGATTCGCCTTGAAGCCGATCATGCTCAGCTGCGGACACTCGCCCAGAACATCGGGCAACTCGGTAAACGGGTTATTCGAAGCAAAGAGGATGCGCAGCCGGCGCAGGCGCGGCAGATCGTCCGGCAGCGTCGAAAGCGAGTTGCCGGACAGGTCGAGCGTTTCAAGCGTGTCGGCAAGATCGAAGATCTCGCGCGGAAATTCGGTCAGCCCGCAAGCGAGCTTCAGATGCCGGGCACCCGCGAGCTGTCCGGACCGGAGTTGTTCAATGGAGGCTGTCACGATGGAGGATGGAAATCGGCTGCCGGTGTTGATCGGCCAACCGCGCCAATTCTACTAGGAGCGGATTCCGGCAGGCGTGCATTTCGGCACCCGACAGGCTGTCGTTACCGTCGCGGCGGGATGCGGCGCCAGGTGACCACCACGACCAGCAGAAACGCGACGTACACGACGGCAAACACCCAGGCCGGCAGATCGTAGTACATCCACACGCTCACCCAATGCTGAATGAATCCCTGTGGGCCGGCCCTGCCGATGCGCAGCCAGTCCTCGAGGACGGTGAGCGGGCAAGGCAGGTCGAGGGCCGCCAGTGCGGCGACGATGCCGATCGCGCCGAGGTGCGCGATCCGGAATGCCCGGTTACGCACCCAGTTGCGCTTGAACGCGGCGCCCACCCAGATCGCGAGCAACCCGCCGACGATGAAGATGACGAGCATCGCGTGCACGACCAGAACCGTATTCGCCAGCCAGATCATCGCGTCCTTCCTTGTGCGTTCGCGCGCGCCGCGCGCGATGCAACCGGCGGGCGTATCCTTGATCGTGGACGCGTCAGCGTACAGGGCGTCGCGCCAACGCGCGTGCGGGAGCCTTGTACAGCGTAGTGGAAAACAGCCCGAATCGTGACGCGTGTCGCCGTCGCGTGTCTGATCTTCTTCGCAGGAGTCGCGATGATGCAGGATCGGTTCATCTACTTTCCCGAGCGTGCCGAGGTCGGCGACGTCGAATCCGGCGGGCTGCACGCGTGGCCGTCGCGAGATGCGTTTCGGGGCTTGCTGGCCGAGCCGGCCGGACCGGTGCGCGGAACGGCCATCGCGTTCCATGGCAACGCCGGGCATGCCGGGCACCGTGCGTACTACGTGACGGCACTCACGCGCTTGGGGTTGCGTGTGATTCTCGCCGAATATCCGGGCTACGGGCCACGTGAAGGTACGCCATCCGAAGCGAGCCTGGTTGCCGACGCGCAGCAGACGATCGAAATCGCGCATCGGCGTTACGGCGCGCCGCTGTTGCTCGTCGGGGAATCGCTCGGCGCCGGCGTGGCGGCAGAGGCCGGTGCACACGAGCGCGACAAGGTCACGGGACTGCTGCTGATCACCCCGTGGGACACGCTCGAGCACGTCGCCGCGCATCACTATCCGTGGCTGCCGATGAACTGGATGCTGCGGGACCGATACGACAGCACGGCCCATCTGGCGTCGTTCGGCCATCCCGTCTTCGTGGCGGTCGCGGAGCGGGACAGCATCGTGCCAGCCCGCTTCGGCAACGCGCTTTACGATGCGCTTGGCTATCCGAAACGACGGGTAGTCGTGAAGGCGGCGGAGCATAACGACTGGGTCGGCTTCGTCGACGATGCGTGGTGGCAGGACGCGATCGGCTTCCTGCTCGAACCGTCCCATTGAACGATGAAATCCCGTTCCGTTCCGCCCAAGGGACGACGCTTCTATGTGCTCGATGCGGACGACGTGCCCGTCGAAGTCTTCGACGAAGATGCGTGGTCGCGCTGGATGTCCGAAACCGACCTCGTCTTCCGTCGTACCGTGCTGGATGATTCCGGCGTGACGATCACGACGCGTTTTCGTGGCGTTGCGGATGCGAAGTCCGCGGACGTCTGCCTGTTCGTGACGCGCATCGCCGGAATGGCCGAGCAGGAGAACAAGGCCTTCGCCGCACGTACCGCCGACGAAGCGCTGGAGCAGCACGAGCGCGTGCTGCAGGAGATTCTCCGGAAGTTGACCGGGCGGTAGTCGCCCTCGGTTGCGTAGCTGCGCACCGCGCTATTCGTTCCGGAGATATTGCCGATTTCCGATATCGCGGTGCGCGATAACAGATGCTCGATGTCGCGAACGCAGGCGTTTGGTTAAAGTAGCGGTCATGTGACGGGCGAGCCGGCGCTGCATCTGCTGCGCGCTGCGACCCGAACGACGAAACCTCGATACCTCGATACGCACGACCGATGACCACCGAACAGAACGACGACGACCTCGACCCCGCCATTGTCGCGATCCTCGCGGCGCTGCACGAAGCGGCGCACGACCCCGCGGGCAAGCCGTGGTCGCTGCCGAAACTCGCGAAGCGCACGCAATTGCCGATGAGCTCATTGCGCCGAGTGTTGACGCAGCTCGACGCCGGCGGTCTGACCGCGACGACCCTGCACGAAGACGGCACGGGCACCGCGGCATTGACCGAAGACGGTCGTGCAGTGTGTGCACAGCTTTTCGATGCGGCGTAACAAGGGCGGGGTGGGCCGCCGAAGCGACCCGCCTTCCGTCCAGATGGCCTGACGCGACGCGCAATCGATCACCAGCGCGCCGTCACCCCGGCCATGACCGAATGATCGTACGTTTGGTCGTTCAACCCGCGCCGGTACCCGATATCGAGATCGAGCCACGGTTTTGGTGAATAGATCGCGCCGGCGATCACGAATGCGGGATTCGCCGACGCGTTGCGCTCGGCATTGCGTGACGTGCCGACATCCACGACGATCTGGAACGTATCCGTGGCCCGATAGATCGCGGCCCCCGACACCTGCCAGATCGAAGTCAGGTCGTCCTGCCGATTCGGCTGGTACGTGATCCCGGCATTCGCGAGAAACGAAAACCGCGCGACATCGACCTGCGCGAGCATCGTCGCGCCGGCGCCGACGCGCCCGGTGCCGAGGCCGCGCTGATCGTCCCCGGTCGGGAACGATACCGTCGGCTTCAGCGCAAGCGTGAACGGTCCGCGTTCGAGGAAGCGCCATTTCATGCCGACCTCGACATCGCCGAAGCCCGAGCCGTTTTCGTCGGATCGCGTCTGCAGATGCGTATACGGCGCGTTGACGTACAGATCGACCCGTTCGCCGAACCCGCGCGTCAAGGTCGAATTCCAGAGCTGCTGACGTCCGGTTTCCTCCTGTTTCGACGTCTGCTCGGCGTTCAGTTCGATCTGCCAGTTCGCGTTGCCCTGCGTGCCCGTGTCGTCGCTGACGAGCGGATGGGCGGCGTCCGCACCGATCGGCGCGAAGAAGGCGCTCGCGGCGGCGAGCGGTAGCATTCTTTTCATTACATCACCTGTGAAGCGTTGCAGATGTCCGGCCCACGCGTCGAGCGCGAGCCGGACGGCTGTCAGTGGATCGCCACGGCGGGCATCAGAACCATTGCTTGTAGCGGCGCACGTAGATCGTCTTCACGATCTGCGCGAGCAGGATGTAGCCCGTCATCGTTGCCGCGAGCCACAGCCAGTAGCTGTTCGGCAGGTGCATGAAGCCGAGCTTATCCGCGAACGACGAGAACGGCAGCCAGCAGCCGATCGCGATCGCCGTGAACGTCGACAGCAGCACCGGCAGCGCCGCGGTGCTTTGCAGGAACGGAATCTTCTGCGTGCGCAGCAGGTGCACGACGAGTGTCTGCGACACGAGGCTTTCGATGAACCAGCCGGAGTTCATCACGATCTGACCGCTGGAGCCGCCGTTCAGGTGGAACATCGCGCCCGCGCCGAACACGGTCCACATCAGCACGTAGGTGGTGATGTCGAACACGGACGACGTCGGCCCGACCCACAGCATGAAGCGGCTGATGTTGCCGGCTTCCCACTTGCGCGGCTTCTTCAGGAACTCGGGATCCATCTTGTCCCACGGCAGCAGCATCTGCGACGTGTCGTAGATGAGGTTCAGCACGAGCAGCTGTGTCGCGAGCATCGGCTCCCACGGCAGGAACGCACTGGCGACGAGCACCGAGAACACGTTGCCGAAGTTCGAGCTCGCGGTCATGTTCAGGTACTTGAGAATGTTGCCGAACGTCTCGCGGCCCTTGAGCACACCTTCCTCGAGCACCATCAGGCTCTTCTCGAGCAGGATGATGTCGGCGGTTTCCTTCGCGATATCCGCGCCGCTGTCGACGGAGATGCCGACATCCGCGTCGCGCAGTGCCGGCGCGTCGTTGATGCCGTCGCCGAGGAAGCCGACCGTGTGGCCGTTCGCCTGCAGCGCCTTGACGATGCGCGCCTTCTGCAGCGGCGTGAGCTTCGCGAACACAGTCGTGCGTTCGACCACCTGCGCGAGCGTCGCGTCGTCGAGCGCTTCGATCTCGGTGCCGAGCATCGGCTTGCCGGGTTCGAGGCCGACCTGGCGGCACACCTTCATCGTGACGGTCGGGTTGTCGCCGGTCAGCACCTTCACCGCGACGCCGTTCTCGCGCAGCGCGGCGAGCGCGGGCGCGGCGGAATCCTTCGGCGGATCGAGGAAGGTCAGGAAGCCGCGCACGACGAGGTCGTGCTCGTCGGCGGTGCGGTATTGCTTGAGTTCATCGCCGCGCGTGATCGCGCGCGTCGCGACGAGGAGCACACGGAAGCCGTCCTCGTTGTAGGCGCTCGCCTGCTCGATGAGCCGCTTGCGTGCGACGAAGTCGAGCGCCCGCACGCCTTCGTTGTCCTGCACGTGGGTCGATACCGCGAGCATTTCCTCGACGGCGCCCTTGCAGATCAGCAGGTGCTCGCCACGCGTGTCCTCGACGACGACCGACAGGCGCCGCCGCACGAAATCGAACGGCAGTTCGTCGATCTTCTTGTAGCCCTGCGGCTTCACGCGATCGCCGATCTCGTTCGCGCGATTCACCACCGCGATGTCCATCAGGTTCTTCTGGCCGCTCTGGTGGAAGCTGTTCAGCCAGCCGAGCCGAAGGATTTCCTCGTCCTTCTGGCCGAATATGTCGAGATGGTGCTCGAGGATGATCTTGTCCTGCGTGAGCGTGCCGGTCTTGTCGGTGCAGAGCACGTCCATCGCGCCGAAGTTCTGCACGGAGTTCAGGCGCTTGACGACGACCTTGCGGCGCGCCATCGCGACCGCGCCGCGCGCGAGGTTCGCGCTGACGATCATCGGCAGCATCTCCGGCGTCAGGCCGACGGCCACCGCGAGTGCGAACGTGAGCGCGCTCAGCCAGTCGCCCTTGGTGAGGCCGTTGATCATGAAGACGATCGGCACCATCACGAACATGAACTTGATCAGCAGCCAGCTCACGCTCGCGACGCCACGGTCGAAGCTCGTCTCGATGCGCTTGTGGCTCACGACGTTGCGCGCGAGCGAGCCGAAATAGGTGTCCTCGCCGGTCGCGACGACGACGGCCGTTGCGGTGCCGCTGACGACGTTGGTGCCCATGAAGCAGACGTTCTCGAGATCGAGCAGCGACAGCGATGCATCGTTCGCGGCACCGGCCGCGCGCGCATTCGCGGACTTGCCGGCGACCGCGCCGAGCGTGTCGTACTTCTCGACGGGCAGCGCTTCACCCGTCAGCACGGCCTGGCTGATGAACAGGTCGCGCGACGCGATCAGGCGCACGTCGGCCGGAATCATGTCGCCGGCCGACAGGTGCACGATGTCGCCGATCACCACTTCGCGCATCGGCACGTCCCGCTTCGCCGGCTCGGCCGTGTCGGTCACCGCGCGTTGCACGGTCGCCGTCGTGCGCACCATCGCCTTGAGTTTCTCGGCGGCGCGCAGCGAGCGGAATTCCTGCACGAAGCGCAGCAGCGCGCTGATCGTGACCATCGTCAGCAGGATCGTCATGCCGACGTAGTCGCGGTCGTCGGGGGCCGCGAAGTAGACGTCGGTGAGGAAGCTGATCGTGGCGAGCACCAGCAGCACGTAGACGAACGGATTGTGGAACGAGTGCAGCAGCTGGCGGGCCCAGTGCGGCGGCTTGTCATGCGCGATCTCGTTCGGCCCGTAATGCTGCAGGCGGTCGGCGGCCTGCCCGTAGGTCAGGCCGCGCGTGCTGGTGCGCAGCGATTTCAGCGTGTCGTCGAGCGGGCCGGCGGCTTCCTGCGCGGCGCGCATGATGCGCGGTTCGTTCTGCTGGCCGGCGCCGCCGGTCTTGATGAAGCCGCGCTGTTTCTTGTGCGAGGGGTTGCTTTGTGTCATGTGTCGCTCCATGCGCGTAATGCGGCGGGCGGGGAGCGCACGTTATCGACGAACGAACGCTCCCTGCCGCGTCGCGTCGGGCGCGATCGGCTGTGGATCGGTGAAGAGGGGGCCGCTCGCCGGCGCGCCGTGCATCGTCAGGCAGTGGGCGCGCAGGGCCGCACCGGCGAGCGGTAATCGACTACTGTCGTCTGAGTTCATCTGCACTCCTGTCGTTATCGGTCAGCGGCACGGGCGGTCGGTGGCGTTGCGTGCGTGACGGCACGAACGCCGGACGGCGCGCGAACGGATTGCGCGCGCAGCCGGGCTGCGTGCGCGACGAGCGTGCGCTACCGCGTCGGCGGTCGCACGTCGTTCAAGAAATCTGGCGGGGATTCTGGCCAATCAGGCCGGAAGGACGCCGCATCCTGCTTCCCGGGATGCGGCAGAAGACGAGGCTCTGCGCGGTTTCCTCAGGCGGCAGTCATGTTGGTCAAGCACCAACTACAACTCGCATCGGTGTTCACAGAACACTCCATATGTTTAGACCGGGGCGATGTTAAAGGGACGCAGTGCGAAGCGTCAACCCTTTTGTAAGAGATTTATTTTGAGATCGTCATGCGTCGTTGGGCAGATCGTAAGGCAGCACGGGTTTCCTGTTCGCCGGGCGCGTTGCGCGCGCACCGGCGAAGCCGTATGTGGCGTCCTTCCAGCAACGAAACACGCGTTCGGCGGGGTGCCGAACGCGTGTCCGTTGCCGCGTCGCTGCTTGCGTGCGTTACTGCGTCGACGCGGTCACCGCGGCGGCTGCATCGAGGATGCCCGAGCCCGCGGGCATCGCCGTGCACGACGTGCCGGCCGCGAGCTTCGTCGTGCGCGCGCCGCCCTGCAGCTTTTGCTGGATCTGCGCGGGCGTGAGGTTGCCGTTGACCGCGAGCATCAGCGCGGCGACGCCCGACACCTGCGGCGTCGCGAAGCTCGTGCCGACCGCGAGGCCGTAGCTGTCCGTGCCGGGCACGGTCGTCCCGGTGTTCGACGTCGACAGGATGTTGACGCCCGGCGCGCTCAGCGCAACGTCGGTGCCGAAGTTGCTGAACGATGCGCGCAGGCCGGTCGTATCGGTCGCGCCGACGCTGATGACGCCGCGGCAGTTCGCGGGCTGATCGAGTCCGGTCGACAGGCCGTCGTTGCCGGCCGCGACGACGACCGTCACGCCTTTCGCGGTCACGTCGTCGATCGCCTGCTGGAACGTCTGGCTGCACGTACCGGTGCCGCCGAGGCTCAGGTTGATGATCTTCGCGGGCGTCGGGTTGGCCGGCGCGCCACTGACCGCAATGCCGGCTGCCCAGCGCATCGCGTCGGCAATGTCGCTCGTCACGCCGCCGCACTTGCCGAGCACGCGTACCGGCAGGATCTTGCCGAGCCACGACACGCCCGCGATGCCGATGTTGTTGTTCGCGGCCGCGCCGATGATGCCCGCGACGCGCGTGCCGTGCCAACTGCTGTCGCTCGGCGTGCTCGCGCAGTGATAAAACGGGCCGCTCGAGTTGTCGATTTCCTGCTGCGTGACCCAGTCGCCCGGATCGGTCGCGTCGGGGCCGCGCGTATTGCCATTGTTGCTCGTGTTGACGTCGGAGATGAAGCTGTAGCCGGGCAGCAGGTTGCTGACGAGATCGGCGTGCGGGCGGTAGCCGGTGTCGAGCACGGCGGTGACGACCGTCGGCGAGCCCTTGGTGCGCGTCCAGGCCGCAGGCAGGTCGATGCCGGCTGTCGGATCGGATAAGTACCACTGCTGGCTGTAGTCCGGATCGTTCGGCGTGTCGCGCACGCTCATCCGGCGATCCGGTTCCGCGTAATCGACGTCGCCGTCGGCCGCGAACACCTGCGCGAGCGCAGTCGCGTCGGCCGCCGCGATGCGCTGCCCGAGCGTCAGCACGGTTGCACCGTTCGCCATCGTCCGCTCGACCTGCACGTTCAGCTGGGTTTGCGACACCGTGCTCGAGTACGCGTGTGCGGCGCCGTTCGGCGAGCCCCACGCAGTCATCGCGCGCTGGATCACCGCATCGATGCGCGACGTGCCGTTGGCGGCCGACATCGCGTACGCGGCCGTCACGGTTTTCAGCTTCACGATCAGGTGATCGACTGGCGGCTCGTTCGCGGTGGCGGCGGCTTGCGCGGCCATCTGCACGGCGGCCTGCTGGGTTGCGCACGCGTTGCTGCTGGTCGACGACGGATTGGGCGCGGGGGCGGGTGACGGAGCCGGCGAAGGGGCCGGTGCGGCGGTGGACGGCGACGGGCTGTTGCCGTCGCCGCCGCCGCCTCCGCAGCCAGCGAGCGGCAGCAGCGCGGCGGCGGACAGCATGCCGGCCAGTGCGCGGGCGTGAGCGAACCGTGCGACTGCGGGATTGAAACGTTTGGCGCTCATGTTGAAACTCGATCCTGATAAATAACCGTCGTGCCGGCGGTGTGGCAGTCGGGCCGGTCACCGCGGCCGTCGCATGCATCGTGCGTCATTGCGTCGGCGTCGTTCTGCGGGCATCCGGTCCTTCTCGTTGTCGTCTGGTGGCTCGGCAGCAACAGTTGCTGCAGCGCGCCACGCTCTGGGTAACGGCTTGCTCAGCGGCTTCTTGAGTGCGTTTCAAAAGAAAACATGGTGGGCGCGCAAACGATAGCGTTGCTGCATGCCAGCATGAACGCGCGTTTGGAACGGCTGGTACACCCGCGTGCCCGGCCGCGCAGCGAGACCGGGCGGCGCGGGGCGTGTCGAAGATGTGCCATCGCGACGTTGCGGCGGCACGGCAGCGCATCTGCAGGGCTCGGATGACGACAGCGGACCTTACGCTTTCCCTGATGCGGCGCGATTTTGGCGGGCGTAGGATCGCGGTTCGATCCACGATTCGTCAGGAGAAAGGCATGGACCGTCGTTATCGCTGGCTGGCTGTCGCGCTGTCCTGTGCGCTGGCCGGCGCCGCGCATGCGCAGGCGCCTGTGGGTACGCTGAAGAAGATCAAGGACACCGGCGTCGTGTCGCTCGGCATCCGCGAATCGTCGGTGCCGTTCTCGTATTCGGACAACCAGCAGAAGAACATCGGCTATTCGCGGGACATCGCGTCGCGCATCGTCGACCAGATCAGGACGGATCTGAACCTGCCCGGCCTCACGGTGAAGGAGATTCCGATCACGTCGCAGAACCGGATTCCGCTGCTGCAGAATGGCACGATCGATTTCGAATGCGGATCGACGACGAACACGCTCGAGCGGCAGAAACAGGCGGCGTTCTCGAACAGCATCTTCCTGTACGGCATTCGCTTCAGCACGCGCAAGGATTCCGGCATGAAGGACTTCCAGGATCTCGCGGGCAAGACCGTCGCGACGACGGCCGGCACGTCGGACGAGCGGCTGCTGCGCAAGCTCAACGAAGAGAAGAACATGAACATGACGATCATCAGCGCGAAGGACCACGCCGAGGCGTTCATGAACGTGACGACGGGCCGCGCGGTTGCATTCGTGATGGACGAGCCGCTGCTGTTTGGCGAACTCGCGAAGGAACGCAATCCTGCTGCGTACACGGTGACGGGCACGCCGCTCGTCCACGAGAACTACGCGTGCATGATGCGCAGGGACGATCCGGTGTTCAAGCATGTCGTCGACGGCGTAATCGCGAAGATGCAGACTTCGGGGGAAGCGGAGAAGCTGTACAACCGCTGGTTTACGCAGCCGATTCCGCCAAAGGGGATGAACCTGAACTATCCGGTTTCGGACGAGATGAAGCAGCTGTTCAGGAATCCGACGGATCGGGCACAGTATTGAGCGCGTGGTGTCGAGCCGGGCGCGAGCAGCGCAGAGTGGATGCCGCCACGATGCCCGAATCGAGGGCGGCACGTGTCGGTATCTGCAAACGATGCTTGCGGTCGCCTGACGATCCATCGATGACGCTCCACACTGAGGCTGATTTCAGATTAGACGATTCCTGCGCTTCTCACTATTCGTTGCCGATATTTTTTTGCTACACCCAACGCAAAACGTTGCGCACGCAACGCCGCCGGGTTGTATCGGCCGTTGAGCGTGACGCACGTGCGGTTCCGCAGGAGCGTCTTGTAATTCGGCGATAGTTTCCTACCATGTATTGCATTCGACGCCGACAGCGAATTGTCCCGGCTTGATCGGGAATAGAACGACAGGAGCTGCGGCGCGAATATTCAATTTCGCATCGTATTCCGGGGAATCGTTGCATTGAATAAAACCATGGCCATCCCGAGTGCTCGCTCGGGGAATCGTCCGGGATAGTACGACCGGCATTCACCCATCATCGATGTCAGCGCGACGTTCTCGGCGCGGGGAGAGGATTTGCCGCCGATGTTTCGTCGACGATAAAAATTCGAAGTGCAAACTATAAAGGGGGATCGCCTGTCTCCACCGTCGAAGCCCGCCGACCCGGACGCGCGACGCGCGCCTCGATGCGGCACCGGCACGCGCTGTCCTGTCGCGCGCCGGGGATCTGCCTTGGCTTATACCCACTATTTGCGCCCGCCGCTAACGTTCCGCACTCGTGTGCCGATAAACCATGCTGGCCACGACCGAGCAAACATAGAGGGGTTTCAATGCACTTCTGGCGCAAGCTATCCATTCAGAACAAGCTGATTCTCAGCATGACCAGTTGCCTGCTGGTCTTCGTTGCGATTTCGACCGCGCTGAGCCTCCGGTTGATCGGGAGCGCCGTGCGCGAGCGCGTCGTGCATGACGAGCTGCCGACCGCGGTGAACAGCATCCGCGCCGACGTGCAGCGCCAGCTCGCGGGGCCGATCGCGGCGTCGCGCGTGCTGGCGCGCGACGCGTTTCTGCTGCAATGGGAGGCCGATGGCGAACCCGACGCCGGCACGCGCAACTGGATGCAACTTGCGGAGAACGTGAAGGCGGAGCAGAAGGCCGCGTCCGTGCAGTGGGTGTCGCTGAAGAGCGGCAACTATTACAGCGAGGCCGGCCTGCAACGGAAGATCGGCGACAAGGATCGGTGGCTGTCGGCGTTCATCGCGACCGGCAAGCCGTTCGAGGTCAACATGGACCACGAGGTGACCGTCGGTGGCTACATGATGTTCATCAACAGCCGCGTGGAGCTCGACGGAAACCCGGTGGGCGCGACCGGCATGAGCCTGTCGGTGGATGCGCTGGCCAGGGGCATCGCCGCATACCGGATCGGCGAGACCGGGTATGCGTATCTCGTGCGTCCGGACGGCGCAATCATGATGCATCGCGATACGGCGCTGATCGACGGAAAGCACTTCCTGGCGAACGAGGCCGGCTTGGCCGGCGACGCCGCATCCGCGCTGCTGGCCGGCAAGCCGTACGCGTGGCTGAGCTATGCGGGAGCAGGCGGCGCGCGTTTCATCGCGACGTCCTTCATTCCGGAGCTGAACGCGTACGTAGTCGTCGAGGTGCCGGAGGCGGAAATGCTCGGGCCCGTCACGCATGCGATCCGGAATGCCGCGCTGGTCGCCGCTGTCGCGGGCCTCGGTGTCGCGCTGGTGGTCATTCTGCTGGTCGGGCGAGCGATTGCCGCTCCGATCCGGCGTGCGGCGTCATTGCTGTCCGAGATCGCGAGCGGGCACGGCGATCTGACCCGTCGCATGATGGTCGAGAGCGAGGATGAGATCGGGCAGTTGTCGGACGCGTTCAATCGTTTTGTGTCTTCGCTGGCGACGCTCGTTCATCGTATCCGGGCCGCATCGACGTCAATTGCGACCGGCTCCGCGCAGATTGCGTCGGGCAACGCGGATCTTAGCGAGCGTACCGAAGGACAGTCGAGCAACCTCGAGAAGACCGCAGCGTCGATGGAGGAGATCACCGCCGTTGTGAAGAACAACACGGAAACCGCGCGCACCGCGGCCCGGCTGGTCAACGGCGCGTCCGATACCGCCGTGCGCGGTGGGCAGGTGGTCGGAGATGTGGTGAGCACGATGGAGCAGATCAGCGACGCGTCGAACCGGATCTCCGAGATCATCGGTCTGATCGACAGCATCTCGTTCCAGACCAACATCCTCGCGCTCAATGCGGCAGTGGAAGCCGCGCGCGCCGGCGAACAGGGCCGGGGCTTCGCGGTGGTGGCCTCGGAAGTGCGCAATCTCGCGCAGCGCAGTGCGCAGGCGGCGAAGGAGATCAAGGTGTTGATCGAGCACAGCGCCGGGACGGTGAACGTGGGTTCGCGGCTGGTCGGCGAAGCGGGCGCGGTGATGCGCGACGTCGTCTCGCAGGTGCAGGGCGTCAGCACGATGATGAACGAGATCGCCGATGCGAGCCTGGAGCAGAGTGCCGGTATCGATCAGATCGGCAGCGCGGTACAGTCGCTCGACGAGATGACGCAGCAGAACGCGGCGCTGGTCGAGGAGAGTGCGGCGGCGGCGGAGAGTTTGAGGCAGCAGGCAGCGGAGTTGACGCGGTTGGTGGCGGCGTTCAAGGTCGATGCTTGACGGTCATTGTCCTTCGCCGAACTGCTGCAGCACGAAATCCACGAAGCTGCGCAGTTTGGGGGTGCGATGGTCCGGCGGGTACATCAGGTACATCGGGCGGCTGGGCAATTGATAGTCGCTGAACAGCGAGACGAGCCGGCCGGCCTCGACATCCGCCTTCAACAGCGCCGCAGGTTGCATCACGATCCCCATGCCGTGCAGCGCGGCGACACGCAATGCCTGGCCCATGTTGACGCTGAGCCTGCCGTTCGCCCTGATGCTGAGCGTTTCCTCCTGAAGGCTGAATTTCCACGGCGCAGCGGCTGAAATGCTGAATGCAAGACATTCGTGCTGCGCGAGTTCGTCGGGGTGCCGCGGGGTTCCCCGTTCGGCAAGGTACTCGGGCGACGCGCAGACCATCATCCGGTAGGGGGCCAGCGGGCGCGCGACCAGTCTTGCGTCCGTGAGCTTGCCGATGCGGATCGCGGCATCGAAGCCATCGTCGAGCAGGTCCATCGCTCGATCGCTGAGCGTCAACTCGACGTCGATTGCGGGATAACGCGCCAGATAGTCGGACAGCGCGGGGACCAGCACTTCGCTGCCGAACGACACGGGGGCGGTCACCCGCAGTTTGCCGCTCGGAAGCGTCTGCCGATTCTGCGCGTGTCGGTCCGCGTCGCCGACGAGCCGCAGGATTTCCTGGCAACGCGCGTAGTAGGTCTCGCCGAACTCCGTGAGACTCAGGCGCCGCGTGGTCCGATTGAGCAGTTTCATGCCGGTGCGCTTTTCCAGCGCGCGCAAGTGGTTGCCGGCCATCGTCGGCGACATCCGGCACTCGATTGCGGCTGCGCTCAGGCTTCCCCCGTCCACCGCCCGAACGAAAACCTCCATGCTGCTCAGCAGATCCATTTAACACTCTCGCTGGAAACTGAATCAATTTATCGAGAGATTATCCAATAAAACTTTTCAATGATACTGGCGGCTCCCGTCACTGCGGCGTCCACTGCCGCTCATACAAGGAGCCTCGATATGGCGACACCTGATCCCGGATTTCGATTGACGTCGCGGTTTGCCGGACGCACTGCGTTGATCACCGGAGGCGGCACCGGCATGGGGAGAGCGGCGGCGCTCCGCCTGGCCAGGGAGGGCGCCAATGTCGTCGTTGCGGGCCGGCGACCCGCGGAGCTCGACTCGGTGGTTCGGGAGATCACGGCCGACGGCGGGCGTGCGCTGGCCGTGCCGACCGACGTGACCGATACGACGCAGGTTCAGCGTCTGGTCGCGCGCGCGGTCGACGCATTTGGCGGCCTGCACGTGGCCTGGAACAACGCCGGGATGCTCGGCGAGTTCGCGCCGCTGCATGACGCGGCGATCGAGACGTTCGACGCCGTCGTAGCGACCAATCTGCGGGGTGTGGCGGCCTGCATGAAATACGAGCTTCAGGCGATGCTGGCTGCGGGTGTGGGCGGCGCGATCGTCAATACGTCATCGTGGACGGCGCACGGCGCGATACCGGGGACGTCCGGCTACGCGGCCAGCAAGGCCGCGCTCGATGCGCTGATGCGTACCGTGTCGCTGGAAGTCGGGGCGAGCAACATTCGCGTGAACAACGTCAGCCCGGGCGTCATCGCGACGCCGATGTCCGAAGCGGCGCTCGGCGACGAGCGCGCGATGCGGCCGTTCTTGCTGCATACGCCGCTGCGGCGTATCGGCCAGCCTGACGATGTTGCCGATGTCGTGGCGTGGCTGCTGTCGGATGATGCTCGCTTCGTGACCGGGCAGAGCATTCTCGTTGACGGGGGCTTTACGTTGGGCGGGTTGCGGCCGTGGCTCAACGAGGTTGTTGCCGAGCACGGGTGAGGGTGCTGATCGACGAATGGCCGACGTGCGTTCGAGAACTGCCGCTCCATGTTGATCGCTTGAGTACGGCGACTGCTTCCGTCGTGCCGCCGGTAATGGTTGCACAACCCGTGGTCAGCGTGACGAGTCCCATGGAAGAGACCAGACTGACTTCTCCGATCAAGCGGTCGTTTTGAAGATGAAGTGGACTTGTGATCCTCTGCCAGCGTCGATGGACGGCCGCGGACAGCAACTCGTTTCCGTTGCATGCCGGGTTGGCGTGGCCACGAAGGTGCAATGTCAGACATGTTCAGGAAGCGGCCGCTACCAGCCGATACCAGCCGATACCAGCCGCTACCGACCACTACCCGCCGTCACTCGCCGGCCGATTGCCGGCAAACGACAGGACCAGTGTCCCCGTTCCAGCTACGCCTTCCCCTTCTCCTTCTTCTTCCTGGCCTGAAGCGCCGCGACGACAAAATACCCTGCCGCCGATAGCCACAGGCATCCAAACAGCAGTTGCGCATCGTTCGACGACTCGAAATTCCCTGCATTCTGGTAGCTGCACTTGATCTGCACACCCACCTGCAAGCAGCCAGTGTGGATGGCGTCAAAGAACGTCCACAGGTGATACAAGCCTAACGACAGGAAAATCACGGCAACCCGTGTATATGTTGTGGACTTCGTCATCGCGCTTACCCGTTCCCCGATAGGGCCGCACACTTCGGTTCGATTGTGTCTGACGTGATGACGCTACACGAAGGCGACGGGCGTGTAAATCCGCACAAGTGGCGTCTCTGGCCAGACGGGCGCGCGCACGAGACGTCTGCGTGGGGCAGCGCCCGACTGTCGTCGATGCAAACCGACACCTTCCGATTCCTCAGGTGATTGGTTTATCCTGCGGGGCGACTAATAGAAAACAACGAGAGAACGCCCCGATCCTGACAGACCGGTGCGTGGCTTCGACCGATGAATTTCAAACGAATGATTGCCGGGCTGTGCCCGGCGGGCAACGAGGGCGAACGGGCGCCGGGAGAACACCCCGCCCGAAGTGCGGTTCGACAGGAACAGCCGCAACGGGCGGCGATGCAGATCCGTTCGTGGCAAGCCGTTGCCGCCGCCATGGTGATGTTTGCCGCGGCCATATCGGCGCCGGTCCATGCGGCGCCGGCCGACAGCAACAGCGCCGTCACATCGGCAGGCGACGTTCCACCCGGATACGCGTCTTCGGCCTGCAGCCATGTCGCCAGCACAGCCGCCAAATACCCGATCGCCAACGACCCCGAGGCGCCGCCACCGCTGAAAGGCCGCGTGACGGACCTGACCGGCGCGCTGAGCGCCGACTGCGCATCTGACCTGACCAATCGCCTCGCGGAGCTCGAGCGCAAGCTCGGCGTGCAGATGGCCGTCCTGCTGGTCGGCTCGACCGGCCAGTCGACGATCGAGCAGTTCGCCACCGCCGTGTTCGACAAATGGCGCCTTGGCGAACGCAAGCTCGACAACGGTCTGCTGCTCGTCGCCGCGCTCAACGACCGTCGCGTGCGGATCGAAGTCGGATACGGGCTCGAAGGCGCGATACCGGACGTCGTCGCGGGCCGGATCATCCGCGAGCACATCGTGCCGGCGTTTCGCGAGGGCCATGTCGAAGCCGGCGTGAGCGATGCGGTCGATGCGCTGACGCGCGAGATGACGCCTCCGGCGATGGCATCTTCCGAGACCGCGCGTTCCGACGCGACGTCCGACGACATCACGTCCGGCAACGCACCGACGCGCGACGAAAGGCTGCTGCCCAACGGTCTGCCCGTCCCCAAGCCGGTCGACACGGGCAGCATCGCGTTCTGGTTCGCGCTCGGACTCGCCAATGTCGCGATCGGCATCGTTGCCGCGTGGCGCAAGCTGCGCTGGCAGGTCGTTCTCCCGGCCAGCTATGGGTTCGCGGCGGTCGTGCTGATCGTCGCACTGCCCGTCGGCGCGATCCTCAACGGCAAGCTCGATGCCGTGCTCGCCGCCGCCGCGTTCGTCCCGACGGGGATCGGTGTCGGGTCATGCCTGCTCGGCATCGGCCTCGTCCGTTCCGCGCGGGTCCGCAAGTATGCGGCCATCGTATTCGGAACGCTGTTTGTGCTGATCGCGATCGGACGCGCGATGGGCTATTCGGCCGGACAGGTGCTGTCGGCGGTGTTCGGCACGCTGATGGTGATCGGGGTGATCTGGGCGAAGCTGACGGGCGGCAATTCGTCGTCTTCGTCATCCGGCTTCAAATGGTCGTCGTCGAGTTCGAGTTCCGACTCGTCGGATACGTTTCGCGGCGGCGGCGGCTCGAGCGGGGGCGGCGGCGCGTCGGATCGCTGGTAGCCGCGTGTCCGTGCGACATGCTCAAGCTTTTACTTTTTCCCAATATGCCCCGTCCGGGGCACTCAACAGGAAGCAAAAAATGAAGTGGCTTCGAATCCTGCTCGTATGCTGTGTGCTGGCTCCGCTTGCGGGCTGCGGCTATAACGCAATTCAGTCGTCCGATGAAGACGTGAACGCCGCGTGGTCCGAGGTACTGAACCAGTATCAGCGCCGCGCGGATCTCGTGCCGAATCTGGCCGCGACCGTGAAGGGTTACGCGACGCATGAAGAGCGCGTGCTGACCGAAGTGGCTGCGGCGCGCGCGCGCGTCGGCAGCGTCCAGATGACGCCCGAGATGGCGAAGGATCCCGACGCGCTCGCGGCATTCGATCGTCGGCAGGGCGAACTGTCGGGTGCGTTGAGCCGCCTGATGGTGGTGTCCGAGCAGTATCCGCAACTGAAGGCGGACACGGCGTTCAGGGATCTGCAGGTCCAGCTCGAAGGCACCGAAAACCGCATCGCGGTTGCGCGCGGCCGCTACATCAAGACGGTTCAGAACTACAACGTGCAGATCCGGCAATTCCCCGGCGTGCTGATCGCGAAGGTCTTCGGCTATCAGCCGCGTGCGAACTTCAGCGTTGCGAACGAAGCTGCGGTGTCGACCGCGCCGGCGATCGATTTTTCGGCGCCTGCGCCGGCGCAGAAGCCGAACGCGGCAGCCGGCCAGTAGTCCAGCAGTCCAGCAGTCGGCCATCAGGCGGCCATCAGGCGGCCGTCCACCACCACCTGCTCAAGGCCGACGCGCACCGGCCTTCGCAAACGCGCCGCGCACCTCGAAGCTGATCGCGTCCGCGACCTTGCCGCGCGCATCGAGCAGTTCGAGCCGATGCCTTCCGGGCCACGGCAGCCACGCGACACGATCCGCGTGTCCGATCAGCTTGTCGTCGAGTCGCCACGAAAACTTCGTCGCGTGCCCGGTGGTGCGCTCGAACCAGATGCGCTGATTCTTCGGCGGAATATCCGGATCGATCGCGAAGATCGTGCCGTCGGTCGGCGCGCCGATCGTCAGCGGCGCGCGCGGCCCGTCCTTGCCGGAAGTCACGGGCGCCGCCAGCCGGACCGTGTCGACCGCGGTACCCGCAACGAACCATTCGTTGCGCGACGGCTCGATGTCACGCTCGAACGTGATGCGGTGCGCTTCGACGCCCGCGGGCGGGCGCGGCGCGCGGCTCGCGAGATCGCGATGCAGGTAGCCGACGACCGCCGACCAGACGGGCGCCGCGCCGGTGACGCCTGACACGTCCCACATCGGCGAGCCGTCCGCATTACCGACCCATACGCCGACGGTATAGCGCGACGTGTAGCCGACCGCCCAGTTGTCGCGCATGTCCTTGCTCGTGCCGGTTTTTACCGCCGAGAAGAAGCGCGTCGCGAGCGGGCTGTCGAAGCCGAAGGTCCGCACGCGCGCGTTGTTGTCGGCGAGGATGTCGGTGACGACGAAGGTCGCGGCCTCGCTGAACACGCGCGTGCCGTCGGCCGTGCGTGCGGGCGCAGCGGCCGAAGCAGCCGAAGTAGTTGATCCAGCCGATCCAGCCGGCGCCGGCAGATCGACAGCCTTGCGCGCGACGCCGCCATTCGCGAGCGCTCGATACGCATTGGTCAGCGACAGCAGCGTGACGTCCGCGCTGCCGAGCGCGAGGCTGAATCCGTAATAGTCGCCTTCCTGCGCGAGCGGCAGGCCGAGCGCGGTCAGCGTGCGCGCGAAGCGGTGCGGTGTGACGAGCACAAGCGTGCGCACGGCCGGCACGTTGAGCGAGCCGCCGAGCGCGCTGCGCACGCTCACCCAGCCCTTGAATTCCTTGTCGTAGTTCTGCGGAATGTAAAGGCCGCCGCCGGCGGCGAGGTTGATCGGCGCGTCGTCGAGCAGCGATGCGGCGGTCAGCCGTTTCTCGTCGATCGCCTGCGCATACAGGAACGGCTTGAGCGTCGAGCCTGCCTGGCGCGGCGCGAGCACCGCGTCGACGTCGCGCGCGTTCGACAGCGCGCCGGACGAGCCGACCCACGCGCGGATTTCGCCGCTCGCGTTGTCGATCACGACGACTGCGCCGTCCTGCACGTTGCGCCGATGCGCGGGCGCATTGAGTTCGGTCAGCGCACGCGTCAGCGTGTCGCGCGCAAAGCGCTGCAGCGACGCGTCGAGCGTCGAGCGGACCTGCGCGCCCGCGGCTGGCCTGACCTCGGCCGCGATGCGCCGCGCGAAATGCGGGGCAAGCGCGGCGCCGTCGTCGCGCCCGGCGCTTAGCGGGCGGGATGTCACGAGCTGCACGTAGCCGTCGAGCGACGCGCACGCATGCTCCGCATGCATGTCCTGCAGAATGCGGCACGCGCGTTCGGCGACTTTCGCGGCGTTCGCGTTCGGCGCGCGCACGAGCGCCGCGGCAACGGCGGATTCGCGCACGTCGAGTCCGGACGGCGCCTTGCCGAACAGCGCCTGCGACATCGCATCGAGCCCGATCGTCTCGCCGCGGAACGGCACGAGGTTCAGGTAGGCCTCGAGGATCTGGTCCTTGCGCCAGCCGCGTTCGAGCAGCAACGCGTTCATCGCCTGCGAGGCCTTCTGCGGCAACGAGCGCTGGCCCGAACGGCGTGGCGAATCGCCGAGCAGGCCCGCGAGCTGCATCGTGACGGTCGACGCGCCACGCGTGCGCTCGTTCCACAGGTTGCCCCATGCGGCGCCCGCGATGCCGCGCCAGTCGACGCCGCTATGCGCATAGAAGCGCTTGTCCTCGGAGACGACGATCGCTTCGCGGAACGCGGGTGACACGTCGGCAAGCGCGATCCAGTCGCCGCGCCGCTCGGTGAGATCGATGCGGGTGCGCTGCAGCGGCGTGCCGTCGCGCGCGAGCAGCAGCCAGTCGGAGCTGCGCCAGCGGTGGCGCACGTCGTCATAGGAAGGCAGCGCATGTGCGACGAGCGGGGCCGCGAGCACCACGGCGATGAAGAGGCGGCCGGCGATGCGCGCCGGCCGCGGCGAAGCGGAACCCTTCATCGCGCGCTCACGACTTGCCGGCGTCGGCCGGCTTGACGGTCACCGGCGGATTCGGCCAGAGCCCGTACACGGACGGCGCATACAGCGCTTCGACGCGTGTCGGCGGCAGCCCGAACGTGCCGACGTTGTTCAGTCGCACCGTGTATTCGACCGACAGTTTGCCCTTCGGCAGATAGGCGTAATACGCGCGGTAGCCGTCGAAATCGCGCTCGACGAAAGCGGGCCACGCACCGTCGGTCGACTTCTCGCCCTGCGTCGCCGCCTCGGAATCGCGGCCGAGACCGGAACCGAGGATCGTTGCGCCGGACGGGATCGGGTCGTTGACGACGACCCACGTCATGTCGCTTTGCGCATCGATGTCGAGATGGACGCGAACCACGTCGCCGCGCGTCAGCACGCCCTTGACCGCCGGCGACACGGGCGTGACCGTCTTCGTGATCCGGTAGCCGGCGGCAAACGGCGCGCGCAACGGCACCGCGGCGAGGCTTTCGACCGTCGCCCACGGGCGGCCGGTGCCGTCCTGCACGACGCTCAGCGTGCCGGGCTGCGCAGCGCGCGGCCACGGCAGCATCACGCTGCGCGCGGCGGCTGCCCGAGTCGCGGGGGTTGCCGGGATTGCCGGAGTCGCCGATGCAGGCGCGGCGGGCGCAGGCGCCGCAGCCGGCGCTTGCGACCACGCGATCGTGCGCACGTCGCCGCCGAGCGCGACCTTCGTCGTGCCGCTGACCGGCGTGCTTTCGTAGGTGCGCGAGAAACGGTCGATGGCGAGCTGGCCGAGCGCGTTCGACGTCGTCGTCTGCCACGCCCCCTGGCGTTGCAGCGCGAGCAGGCCGGCCGTCACGCGCGGCATCTCGTCCTTCCATCCCGCGTCGCCGGCGAATTCGAGCGCGAGGCGTGCCGCGTTGGTCTCGTTGTTCGTCATCAGCCACCACAGATCGTCGTCGCGCGCGGTCGAGAACACGAGCTGCGTGCCCTGGTACGTGAGACGCGCACGCAGGATCTGCTCGACCTGTGTGCGTTTCTCGTCGCGTTGCGGGATGTCCTTCACGCGCGTCAGGATCGCGTGATAGTCGATCACCGCCGACGTCGGCCACTGGTTCGGCGCGATCTCGAGCGAGCCGAGCATCCGGCCCTGCGCGGCGCCGTAGCGGGACAGTGCCTCGATTGCCGCGAGCTTGCGCAGGTCGCGGTCCTGGCGCGGCGCCCACGTGTCGCGCTCGATGCGGCCTTCGACGAAGCGCGCGAGCCCGGTTTCGAGCTGCGTGCGCACGTCTTCGGGCAGCGCAAAGCGCGCGTCCGCGCGGCTCGCTTCGTCGGCCAGCACGAGCAGGTACGAAGACAGCGTCGGGCTGCCATAGTGGTCGTTGTCGGACGGCGGCGGGAAGTAGCTCGCGAGCCCGTCGCGGTCGAGGTAGACGGGCATCCGCGCGGTCAGCGCCTGCCATTGCGCGGCGTCGCGCAACCCGATCGCACGCGACGCCTGCTGCTCGAGGCAGCGGTACGGATAGCGCTCGAACCAGCGCCGCACGCCCGGCAGGCCGTCGGCGAGCTTCGACTGCAGCGACACGGCGATGCCGCCGCGCGGTGCACCTTGCGCGTTGGGCGCGGCGCCGGCCGGCGCCGCGACGGGCAGCGTGAACGTGCCGTCGACTTGCGTGAGCGTGGCCTGCTGCACGGTGACGGGCAGTGCGGGCACGACCTTCTGCGCGATCGCGAGCGCGTCGGCCGCGCGCGCGCCGCCTTGCTCGGCGGCTTCGATGCGCCAGTTCAGCGCGCCGGCCGCATCGAGCGCCTGCTCGGGCACGGTCACGGTCCACGCCACTTCGCTCGCGCTGTTCGGCGCGAGCGACACGGTCTGCGGCGCGATGTCGAGGCCCGTCGCATGCGGCGTCACGACGACCCGCATCGTGCGCTCCGTCGTATTGCGCAGCGTGACCTGTGCGCGGAATGCGTCGCCTTCGCGCACGAGCGGCGGCAGGCCGGAGATCAGCTGCAGATCCTGCGTGCTGCGGATCGACGTGCTGCCGGTGCCGAAGCGGTCGGGGCCGACGGCCGCGATCGCGACGATCCGGAAGCGGGTCAGCGCGTCGTTGAGCGGCACGTCGACGGTCGCGCTGCCGTTCGCGTCGAGCGTTACGCGCGGATTCCACAGTAGCAGCGTGTCGAACAGCTCGCGCGTCGGCGCGCTGCCGCCGCCGCCACCCGCGGGCACGGCCTTGCGGCCGAAGTGGCGGCGGCCGATGATTTCCATCTGCGCGGTGGCCGTTTCGACACCGTACGCGCGCCGTCGCAGCATCGCGTCGAGCAGGTCCCAACTCTGGTTCGGCATCAGTTCGAGCAGCGCCTCGTCGACCGCGGCGACCGCGATCTGCGTGCCGGCCGGCGCCGGCTGGCCGCCCGGCAGCGTGACCTTCACATGCGCCTGCGCGTGGCCGCGCACGGTGTAGCGGGTCGCGTCCGTCGTCACGGACACGCCGAGCCGGTGGCTGCCGGTGCCGACCTTGATCTCGCCGAGGCCGTAGCGGAATGCGGGCTTCGACAGGTCGACGAACGCGGTCGGCGCCTCGTAGTGGCGGCCTTCGCGCCAGAATGCGCGCGCCCATTCCAGCGGCGCCTTCCAGCCCCACGTGAAGAACGAGTACCACGGCACTTCGCGGATCCGGCCGCGCAGCGCGAGCACGGATACGTACACGTTCGGCCCCCACGATTCGCCGACCTTCAGGTCAACGGTCGGGTTCTTGCCGTTCAGCTCGACGATGTGCGTTTCCATCACGCCGCCGCGTTCGACGGCGACGAGGGCGCTCGCGTAGCGGAACGGCATCCGCACCTGGAAGCGGGCCGTTTCGCCCGGTTCGTACGACGTTTTTTCAGGGATCACGTCGATCCGGTCGGTGTTGTCGCCGCCGAACCAGAGCTCGTCCTCGCGCGTGACCCACACCGACGACGATGCGTTCGACGTGCGCCCGTCGCCGTCCTTCGCGACCGCGATCAACTGCACGTTGCCGGCCTGCTCGAGCGTCGCTTCGCACGACATCCGGCCCTTGTCATCGGTCTTGCCGGAGCACAGCACGCCGAGGTCGCGCGTGTCGCTCTTGTTGTCGTACGCGTAGAAGCCGCCGACCATCCGCTTGCGCGACGACGTCGTGATGTGCGCGACACCCTTGATCTCGATCGGCACCGACGCGCGCGGCTTGCCCTGCAGGTCGAGCGCAATCGCCTGCACGGGCACGCGCTGGCCGACCGATACCCAGCGGCCGGCCTTGATGCCGGCGACGACCGCGGCCGGCCACAGGATCGTGTCGCCGCGGATCGTCTGCACTTCGCCGTTCGGGTCCGCAAAGGTCGCTTCGAGCGCGACGCGCTTCGGCGCGTCGATGGCCGGCAATCCGTTGAGCGTCACCGTGCCCGCGCCGTTGCGGTCGAGCGTCAGCGGCAGCTTGTCCGCGATCAGCTTCGTCGCGTCGGGATCGTTGTCGGCGCGCGATGCATTGTCGCCGTCCTGCTCGTCGTCGGCGGCCATCCCGTCGCTCGTTTCGGCACGGTACGGCGTGAACGTGAAATCCTCATAGCGGTCCGCGAACGGCGGCGACGCCGCTTTCATCAGCGCGGACACCTGCACCGGCAGGTTCGACGCGCCGCCGCCCGATACGTAGTCGATCTGCACCGCGAGCGGCGCATCCTTCACCGCGACGAGCGGGCTCTTCTGCGCATCGCGCGCGCCGATCGTGCCTTTGAGCACCGGCAGGCGGAACGCCTCGACCCGGAAGCTGCCGCTGTAGTAGCTCGACGTCGGCGCATCCTCGGGGCCGCCTTCGAGTTCGACGCTGTATTCGCCGAGCTTCGCGGCGGGCGGCAGCGTAAAGCGCGTGTCCGCGCTGTGGTCGGCGGCCCAGGTCAGCGGCAGCCGGTAGGTCTGCCCGCTGCCGAGATGGCGGATCGTCACGCGCGTCGGGTACTGCGACGGGAACGCGAGGCTCTGCAGCGTCTCGGTGCGCACGAAGTGCTTCATCGACACCGTTTCGCCGGCGCGCAGCAGCGTGCGGTCGAACACGGTGTGTGCGCGCACGGTCGGCGCGCTGTCCATGTCGGTCGGCACGTTGAAGCGCCATGCCTCGATGCCGCGGTTCCAGCCCGAGCTGACGAACGCCATGTCGGGGCCGGTTTTCGGATCGTCGACGCGGGCCGACACGAAGTAGTCGTCGAAGCGATCCGTCTTGCATTCGTGCTTCGACTCGAACGGCCCGTCGATCTTCAGCAAGCCTTGCGCGTCGGTCTTGCCTGCCGCGATCTCGTCGCCGTTGCAGTCGGACACGCGCACCTGCGCGTTCGGCACCGGCTTGCCCTTGTCGAGCGTCGTCACCCACACGACGCTGTTCTCGCGGCCCTGTTTCAGGTGCACACCGAGATTGGTGACGAGCACCGCAGTCCGCACGTACATGCTCGACGGCTTCCCGAGCAGCGAGCGGCCGAGCGCGGGCGATGCGAGTTCGAGCACGTAGAAGCCCGGCTTGTCGATCGGCACGCCGACGATCTCGAACGGCCGCAGCGTCTTCGGGTCGGCCTTCGGCAGCGTCAGCGTCTGCGAGCCGGCTTCGCCCTTGAGCAGCGACAGCGAGCGCACGTCGATGCGGCGGTCCTTCGGTGCGGGTTGCCGTTCGCCTTCCGCGAGCGGCACGTAAACAGGATGTTGTCCGCCGCGCCGCAGCAGGCCAGGGATCTGCTCGTCGATCGAGCCGGCCGTCATCGACCAGTTGTCGAAGCGGTCGACGCGCCGCATCCACTGGCGGATCGCGGTGTCGTTCTCGACCTTCAGGTTAGCGAACTGTGCGCCGCCCGCGTTGAGGCCTGCGATGTGCAGGTCGGCCTCGACGTTGCGCAGCGTGACCGGCACGAGCGCCGGCATGCCCGGCTCGGCGAAGCGTTCGACGATGCCGAACGTGCCCGACGAAAACTTCGCGAGCGGCGGCATCGGCGCGGTGCGCGTCGCGAGCGGGAACAGGTCGGCGTTGCCGAGCGCGCGCCCGGTGACGTCGCGCAGACCGGAAGGCAGCTCGATCGTCAGCGCAGCCTGCGCGGGCAGCGGCGGGTTGAACGTGACGGTCGTCACTTCGTCGCTGCGGTCGTCCGCCGCGAAGTTCGGCGCCTGCGAGCCGTCCGGGCCGCGCAGCCGGATCGCTTCGGCGGACTTGCGCGCGATCGGCGCGTTGAACGACAGGGTCAGCGGACGCAGTGGCGTGCAGGGCGCCTTCGCGTTTTCGCGTTCGCACGAGAAGCTCGCGGCGAACGGTGCGCGCACGGTGAAATCGAAACGGCGCTCGGTGTCGTTCGCGATCCCGCTCGGGCTCGCGACACCCTTGCCGTAGACGAGCTGCATCTTCGCGCTGGCCGGCAGCGCCTGTGCGCACGACAGCGTCAGCACGCGCGCGGCCTCTTTCTTCAGCCCGAAGTGGTCGAGCAACGCGTTGCGCGTGTCGTCGGCGGCGGCCGTGACGGGGATGCGGTTGCCGATGCCGGCCGCTTCGCACCAGATGTTCGCGAGCGCGGAGCGCGGCTCGGCGGGGCCGTTCAGCTTCAGCACGAACACCTGCCGTTCCTCGATTTCGCGCGAGCCGGGCCGCACCGACACCGGGAAAGGTCCGCCCGTCTGGAACGTGAAGCGGCGCGGGCCGGTGGCCGCGTTGCCGGCGACCGAGCGTAGCCCGTCGTTGAGCGCGACCGCGCAACGCACGCCCGGCGGCAGGTCGTTCTCGAAATCGTAGACCCAGGTCTTGTCGTCGAGCCAGTGGCCCTGGCCGCGGCCGGCGGCGGAATCGGTGCAGGTGACGCGGGCGGGATTCGGCGCGGACGCCGAGCCGAACGCGACCATCGGTTCGTCGAACTTGACGACGGACTGCCGCACTTCGGTCACGGTCCCCTGTGGCGACACGCTCACCGTGCGTGCCGCGTCGGCCTGCAGCGACAGCACCGCGGCGGCCCCGAGCGCTGCGACGGCACCGGTGTGCGTCAGCAGCCTTGTGATGCTTCCAAAGGATGGGTTTTGCTTGTTGTTGTCGCGTTGCTTCATCGCTCGATTGCCCTCGGAGGGAAGCTTTCTGTTTGATTGCACGCGATTCTAACTGACGGATTTCCACGCGCATGCGATCGAGCAGCATGCCGCGCTTGTGCGACACGACAGTGCACGTCGCGCACCTGTCGCGCCAACGATACAAAAATGCGGCGAAAAGTCGATTGTCACGGATTGCGGAACATTTAATGGACTATAAAAAGATTGTCCGATCCGAATTGTGCGCGTACATTTCAGGCCCCGCGCCAAAGTTTGAGAAATATCAAGAGTGGTTTTCCCGAATCTGGCGTTCGAGAGAAGGAAGCATGCACAACGACAACACCCCCCATTCGCGTCGCGCCGGCGATGCTGCCGCAGGCATTACGCGGCGCCAATGGCTGCAGGGCGCACTCGCGCTGACTGCCGCGGGCCTCACGGGCTCGCTCGCGCTGAAGGCGCTGGCCGATAACCCGGCTGCCGCGCCGCTCGACACGTTCATGACGCTGTCCGAAGCATTGACCGGCAAGAAAGGGCTGAACCGCGTGATCGGCGAGCGCCTGCTGCAGGCGCTGCAGAAGGGCGCGTTCAAGACGACCGACAGCCTGTCGCAACTCGCGGGCGCGCTGTCCGCGGGCACGCTGAATTCCGATCAGGAAGGGCTTGCGCTGAAGACGCTCGAGGCGTGGTACCTCGGCATCGTCGACAACGTCGTGATTACCTACGAAGAAGCGTTAATGTTCGGCGTCGTGTCGGATACGCTCGTGATCCGTTCGTATTGCCCCAACAAACCCGGCTTCTGGGCCGACAAACCGATCGAGAGGCAAGCCTGATGGCCGATACACAGAAAGCCGACGTCGTCGTCGTCGGGTCGGGAGTCGCGGGCGCGATCGTCGCGCACCAGCTCGCGATGGCAGGCAAGTCGGTGATCCTGCTCGAAGCCGGACCGCGCATGCCGCGCTGGGAAATCGTCGAGCGCTTCCGCAACCAGGCGGACAAGATGGACTTCATGGCGCCGTATCCGTCGAGCCCGTGGGCGCCGCATCCGGAATACGGCCCGCCGAACGACTACCTGATCCTGAAGGGCGAGCACAAGTTCAACTCGCAGTACATCCGCGCGGTGGGCGGCACGACGTGGCACTGGGCCGCGTCCGCGTGGCGCTTCATCCCGAACGACTTCAAGCTGAAGACCGTGTACGGTGTCGGCCGCGACTGGCCGATCCAGTATGACGACATCGAGCATTACTACCAGCGTGCGGAGGAAGAGCTCGGCGTGTGGGGTCCGGGGCCCGAGGAGGACCTGTACTCGCCGCGCAAGCAGGCGTATCCGATGCCGCCGCTGCCGCTGTCGTACAACGAGCTGACGATCAAGACCGCGCTCAACAACTACGACCCGAAGTTCCACGTCGTGACCGAGCCGGTCGCGCGCAACAGCCGTCCGTACGACGGCCGGCCGACCTGTTGCGGCAACAACAACTGCATGCCGATCTGCCCGATCGGCGCAATGTACAACGGCATCGTGCACGTCGAGAAGGCCGAGCAGGCCGGCGCGAAGCTGATCGAGAACGCGGTCGTCTACAAGCTCGAGACGGGCCCGGACAAGCGCATCACCGCAGCGATCTACAAGGACAACACGGGCGCGGACCACCGCGTCGAGGGCAAGTACTTCGTGCTGGCGGCGAACGGCATCGAGACGCCGAAGATCCTGCTGATGTCCGCGAACCGAGATTTCCCGAAAGGCGTCGCGAACAGCTCCGACATGGTCGGCCGCAACCTGATGGACCATCCGGGCACCGGCGTGTCGTTCTACGCGAGCGAGAAGCTGTGGCCGGGCCGCGGCCCGCAGGAAATGACGTCGCTGATCGGCTTCCGCGACGGTCCGTTCCGCGCGACCGAGGCGGGCAAGAAGATCCACCTGTCGAACATTTCGCGGGTCGACCAGGAAACGCAGAAGATCTTCAAGGCCGGCAAGCTGCTGAAGCCCGCCGAGCTGGACGCGCAGATTCGCGACCGCTCCGCGCGCTACGTGCAGTTCGACTGCTTCCACGAGATCCTGCCGCAGCCGGAGAACCGCATCGTGCCGAGCAAGACGGCGACCGATGCGATCGGCATTCCGCGTCCCGAGATCACCTACGCGATCGACGACTACGTGAAGCGTGGCGCGGTGCATACGCGCGAGGTCTACGCGACGGCCGCGAAGGTGCTCGGCGGTACGGACGTCGTGTTCAACGACGAGTTCGCGCCGAACAACCACATCACCGGCGCGACGATCATGGGCGCGGATGCGCGCGACTCGGTCGTCGACAAGGACTGCCGCACGTTCGACCATCCGAACCTGTTCATCTCGAGCAGCGCGACGATGCCGACCGTCGGTACGGTGAACGTGACGCTGACGATCGCGGCGCTCGCGCTGCGGATGTCGGACACGCTGAAGAAGGAAGTCTGACCGTGCTGAAACATACTCTCACCTTCCTCGTGGCCGGCTGCCTCGCGTTGCCCGGCCTGGCCCGCGCCGACGACGCGTCCGGCAGTGCCGATGCGGCGCTCGTGAAGCGCGGCGAATACCTGGCGGTTGCCGGCGACTGCATGGCGTGCCACACCGCGAAGGGCGGCAAGCCGTTCGCGGGCGGCCTCGGAATGCCGGTGCCGCTGCTCGGCAAGATCTACACGAGCAACATCACGCCCGATCCGGACACCGGCATCGGCAAATGGACGTTCGAGGATTTCGAGCGTGCGCTGCGGCACGGCGTGTCGAAGAACGGCGACAACCTGTATCCGGCGATGCCGTACGTGTCATATGCGAAGATCAACGACGACGACGTGAAGGCGCTGTATGCGTACTTCACGCACGGCGTCGAACCGGTCAGCCAGACGCCGCCGAAGAACGAGATCCCGGCGCTGCTCAGCATGCGCTGGCCGCTGAAGATCTGGAACTGGCTGTTCTTCAAGGAAGGCGCGTACGAGCCGAAGCCGTCGCAGAGCGTCGAGTGGAACCGTGGCGCGTATCTCGTGCAGGGTCTCGCGCACTGCGGCACGTGCCACACGCCGCGCGGCTTCGCGATGCAGGAGAAGTCGCTCGACGAGACGGGCGGCAGCTTCCTGTCGGGTTCGCTGCTCGCGGGCTGGGACGGCTACAACATCACGTCGGACGCGAATGCGGGGATCGGTGGCTGGACGCAAGCGCAGCTCGCGCAGTACCTGCGCACCGGCAGCGTGCCGGGCGTCGCGCAGGCGGCCGGCCCGATGGCCGAGGCGGTCGAGCACAGCTTCTCGAAGATGACCGACGCGGACATCGGCGCGATCGCGACGTACGTCCGCACGGTGCCGGCCGTTGCCGACAGCAGCGTGAAGCAGCCGCGTTCCGCGTGGGGCAAGCCCGCCGAGGACGGCCTGCGGCTGCGCGGCGTCGCGCTTGCGGCGTCGGGCATCGATCCGGCGCGGCTCTATCTCGGCAACTGCGCGTCGTGTCACCAGATGCAGGGCAAGGGCACGCCGGACGGCTACTATCCGTCGCTGTTCCACAACTCGACGGTCGGTGCGTCGAATCCGACCAACCTCGTGCAGGTGATCCTGAACGGCGTGCAGCGCAAGGCCGGCAGCGAGGATGTCGGGATGCCGGCGTTCCGCCACGAGCTGTCGGATGCGCAGATCGCCGCGCTGACGAACTACCTGACCGGACAGTTCGGCAATCCGGGCGCGAAGGTGACCGAGCAGGACGTCGCGAAGCTGCGTTGATTTGACGTGGCGCGGCGCGCGACGGCGGGCAGCATACTTACTCGAGAGGAGGGCGCGCAGCACATCGGGCGGCGCCCGATGCGGTTGTTGCAGAGCGGGACGGGCGGTGTCGCCGCCGCCTGTCCTGGTTCGTTGACACGCGGATGCGCGGCCGCCGCGCATCCCCTTCGTTGATCGACCACCATGACACCGAGCCAATCGTTTTTCGCGTCTCGACGCGACGTGCTGCTGTTGCTTGCCCGCATCCTGATCGTCATCCTGTTCATCCCGTTCGGCTGGCAGAAACTCATGCATTTCTCCGGCACGATCGCGTTCATGGGCAAGGAGGGTGCGCCTGCGCCGATCATCTCGGCCGCGATCGCCGTCGTGATGGAGCTCGTCGTCGGCATCGCGCTGCTCGTCGGGTTCTACACGCGGCCGCTCGCGCTGCTGCTCGCGCTTTACACGGTCGGCACCGCGCTGATCGGCCACCCGTTCTGGACGATGACGGGCGCCGAACAGATGAACAACATGATTCATTTCTACAAGAACATCGCGGTCACCGGCGGCCTGCTTGCGCTCTGCGCGGCCGGCCCCGGGCGTTTTTCGATCGATCGCGACTGACCGGGCGCGCGCATGGGGCGCGCGTCGTATGGTCAAGATAACGAGGGGGCAATACCTTGCGACTCAAACACTTCGCATTGCTGATGGCGGCGGCCGCGCCCGCGGCCGCTGTCGCGCAGACGAGCGTGACGCTTTACGGCCGGATCGACGGCGGCGTCGAATACCTGAACCACATCGCGACGCCGAACGGCAGCGCGACGCGCTTCAGCGCCGAGGGCGGCGACTGGGGCACCAGCATGTTCGGCCTGAAGGGCTTCGAGGATCTCGGCGGCGGGCTGTCGACGGTGTTCGACCTGGAAACCGCATTTCAGGTGATGAACGGCACGACGGGCGGCGGGCGCATGTGGTCGCGGCGTGCGTATGTCGGCCTGAAGAGCAATACGTGGGGGCAGCTGCAGGCCGGCCGCAACCTGTTCATCGACAGCGACGGCGTGTGGGAATTCGACCCGTTCGTGCAGCAGGCGTTTTCGTCGGCGTCGCTCGTGCGCGGGCGTAACTGGCAGCAGACCAGCAACAACGTCGAATATCACAGCCCGGTGATCGGCGGCTTCGACGTGCAGGCGCAGTATGCGTTCGGCAACCAGTCGCGCGGTTTCAACTACGGCGCGCCGGACGATTTCGGCCGCTCGGACGGGATCATGATCTCGTATCACTCGCCGCTGTTCGACGTGCGCGGGATCTACGACGAGCTGCGCGACCGCAACGGCAAGTTCAGCAATATCTTCTCGAGCTCGCGCGAATACTTCGTCGGCGCGAACGTGAAGGTGTCGCAGTTCAAGATCCAGGGTGCGTATACGCACTACCAGGCGCCGGACAGCCCCGCGGGCGTTCCCGATCGCGCCGATCACTACTGGCTCGGCGCGACCTGGACCGCGAACCCGCAATGGGCGGTGACGGGCGGCGGCTACTACGTGAAGGTCGGCGACGGCGGCAGCGATGCGTCGCACGATCCGTCGGGGCACGCGATGATGTACGTGCTCGGCACGACCTACAACCTGTCGAAGCGCACGTTCCTGTACGGCACCGTCGCGTATGTGCGTAACGGCGGCAACTCGAACTTCTCGCTGCTGGCGACGCCGCGCGACGCAAGCCCGAACACGAGCCCGTTGGCGGGCGAGTCGCAGACGGGCGCGTATGTCGGGATGATGCACAACTTCTGATCGGCGCTTGCCGGATCAGAACGTGCACGCATCGGTCGTCGTCAGCGTCGCGAACGGTCCGTCCAGCGTCGCGTTGTGATGCGCGACGATGCGCTCGGCCGACAGTGCCGGCGTGTCCATGCAGGTATGGGCGTCGGCGACGAGCACCGCGCGGAAGCCGAAATCGGCCGACGCGCGGCACATCGTGTCGATGCAGTACTGCGTCTTCATCCCGGCAATCACGATCTCATGCACGCCGGCGGCGTGCAGCCATTCGGCGAGTTGGGTGCCCGCGAAGCAGTTCGGCCGCATCTTGTCGAAGACGATATCGCACGCCAGGTCCAGGTCGAGCTCGGGCAGCAGCGGCGTGAGTGGCCCGTTCGGGTCGAGCGGAGAACCTGCCGGGCCGACGTGGCGCGCGACGAAAACCGGCGCGCCGGCGTCGTGTGCCGCGCGGATCAAACGGTTGATGTTCGCGAGCACGCGTTCGCCGTCGTGCGGCCGGTCGGGGCCATGGAACAACCCGACCTGCATGTCGACGATCAGCAGTGCGCGCTTCGGTGGGACAGCTTCGGACATTGCGTTTCTCCTGAATGACCGGTCGGGACGGAGAAACGACAAGACCCCGTCCGGAACCGGCGGGGCCTTGGGGAAGGGTGACGCTACGACCTTGCGTGCACTCGCCTCACGGCCCGCCGAAGGCGGTCGTGCGCGTGGTGGTGACGAGGATCGGGGCGTTGTGCATGCATGCGATCATGCAGGGGGCGGCGGCCTGGCGTCAACTGCTGGATCGCTGCGAACGGGCGGCAATCGCCAGCCGCCAGCCGCCAGCCGCTAATCACCAATCGCCATTCGCCGACTGGTCACCCAACATCAATCAAGCGACTTCCCCGCCTTCTCGTCCATGCAGCGCAGCGCAAGCAGCGTCAGCACGCCGCAGCCGATCGCATACCACGCGGGCGCATTGGGATTGCCCGTCGCCGCGATCAGCCACGTGACGAAGAACTGCGCGAAGCCGCCGAAGATCGCGACGCCGACGCTGTACACGAGCGCGCCGCCCGTCGCTCGCACCGCGCGCGGGAACAGTTCGCCGAGCATCGCGCCGGTCGCGCCGATGTTGATCGCGTGCACGACGGACAGCGCCGCGATGATCGACAGCAGCGACGTGGCGCCCGGCCAGCGGTTCAGCGCGATGAAGGCAGGGTAGATCGCGGCCATCAGCACGATGCGCGTCCACCAGACGATCCGGTTGCGGCCGTACACGTCCGACAGGTGGCCGCCGATCGGCGTGACTAGCATCAGGATCGCGCCGGCGACGCAGCCGGCCGTCATCGACAGCCAGGTTGGCAGATGCAGAACATGCACGCCGTAGATCGCCATGTAGAACACGATGATGTAGTGGATCGACGTGCCGCCGATCGTGACGCCGAGCCCCGCGAACACGGCCTTGCCGTGATGGCGCAGCACGTCCGCAAGCGGCAGCGACGCGACCTTTTCCTGCTGCGTGGGCTTTGCGGGCGTTGCAGCCGGCACCTCCTCGACGGTATGACGCAACCAGTAGCCGATCGGCACGAACAGCGTGCCGATGACGAACGGCACGCGCCAGCCCCAGCTTTCGAGTTGCGCGGCGTTCAGCGTCGACGTCAGCGCGACGCCCGTCAATGCGCCCGCGAGTGCGGCGAGCCCCTGGCTCGAGAACTGGAACGACGCGTAGAAGCCGCGGCGATGTTGCGGCGCCTGTTCGATCAGCAGCGTCGTTGACGCGCCCACTTCGCCGCCCGACGCAAAGCCCTGCAGCAGGCGTGCGAGCACGAGCAGCAGCGGCGCCGCGATGCCGATCTGCGCGTAGGTCGGCGCGACCGCGATCGTCGCGGTGCCGAGCGCCATCAGCAGCAGCGTCGCGATCATCGCGCGCTTGCGGCCGACGCGGTCCGCGTAAATGCCGATCACGAGCCCCCCGAGCGGCCGCGTGACGAAGCCGACGCCGAAGCTCGCGACCGCGAGCATCAGCTGGCCGAACGACGAGTGCACCGGAAAGAACAGCTTGCCGATCAGGATTGCGAAGAAACTGTAGACGGTGAAGTCGTAGAACTCGAGCGCATTGCCGACCGCGGCAGCGGCGATCAGGCGGCGTTTCTTTGCGGCTGCACGCGCGTCGACCGGCGTGCCGGCGAAATTGAGGGCGGACGTTTCCATGGAGCTCCCGATGAACGCGAGACTGCGTGATGAAGGACCGTGATGAAGGACCGTCAGGCCGCGAGCCAGGCTTCGGCGACGCGGACCCAGTAGCTCGCACCGATCGCGAGAATGTCGTCGTTGAAGTCGTAGCCGGGGTTGTGCACCATGCAGCCTCCCTTGCTGCCGATTCCGTTGCCGATGAACGCATAGCAGCCGGGGCGCGCTTCGAGCATGAACGCGAAATCTTCGCTGCCCATCAGCGGCGCGGCATCGGCCTCGACACGCTCGGCGCCGAGCATCTGGCGCGCGATGTCGGTCGCGAACGCGGTCGGCTCCGGGTGGTTGACGAGCACGGGGTAGCCATAGTCGTACTGCACGTCGGCCGTCACGCCGAAGCCTTCGGCCTGGCCCTTCGCGAGCGCGTCGATGCGGCGCGCGAGCAGCTGGCGCACGTCGGCGCTGAGCGCACGCACCGACAGCTTCATCACGACGGTCTCGGGAATGATGTTGAAGGTCTCGCCGGCCTGCACGCTGCCGACCGTGATCACGGCCGCCTGCTGCGCGTCGACCTCGCGCGCGACGATCGTCTGCAGCGCGACCATGATGCTGCCGGCCGCCGACATCGGGTCGCGCGCAAAGTGCGGCATCGCGCCGTGGCCGCCGACACCGCGCAGCGTGATCGTCACGCGGTCGGCGGACGCCATCGCGGCACCTGTGCGGAACGCCATGTCGCCGGCCGCGCGGCCCGGCATGTTGTGGATCGCGAAGATCGCGTCGCACGGAAAACGGTCGAACAGGCCGTCGTCCATCATCGCCTTCGCGCCGCCGAAGTTTTCCTCGGCGGGCTGGAAGATCAGGTTCAGCGTGCCGGAAAACCGGCGCGTCGCCGCGAGATGCCGCGCCGCGCACAGCAGCATCGCAGTGTGGCCGTCATGGCCGCACGCATGCATCTTGTTCGCATGGCGGCTCGCATACGGCAGGCCCGTCGCTTCCGCGAGCGGCAGCGCGTCCATGTCGGCACGCAGGCCGATCGTGCGCGTGCCTTGGCCCTCGCGCAGAACACCGACGACACCCGTCTTGCCGAGGCCTCGATGCACTTCGTAGCCCCAGCCGGCGAGCAGTTCGGCGACGAGATCGCTCGTCAGCGTTTCCTCGAACGCCAGCTCGGGATGCGCGTGAATCCGGCGGCGCACGTCGATCAGGTCGGGTGCGATCGCGGCGATGCCGGGGATGACGGGGTTCGCTGGCTGCATGTTGTCTCCTGTGGGGCGCGTGACTTGGGGCATTTGGCTTGGGCCCTTTGACTTGGACCCTTTGTCTTGAACCGATTGACGCGCATATGACGTCGAAGCATATAAATTTCTTTCGCGCACCATAAGCTGATAAATTGCTTTGGTGCTCACCGCCGGTTGCCGCTAGGGAACACCCTGATCGGAAGCCTGCGACGGGCATTCGGGTTTCCACGAATCACGCGCGTTGCCATGAAATATCATCAGCTGAAAGCGTTCGTCACCGTCGCGGAGGAGGGCAGCATTCGCGCGGCTGCGCGGCGCCTGAACGTATCGCCGGCGGCCCTGACCAAGGCGGTCAAGGAACTGGAGATCGCGCTCGGCGTATCGCTCGTCGTGCGTACCGCGCGCGGCGTGCAACTGACGGGCTTCGGCCAGCAGCTCCAGGTGCGCGCGCGGCTGATCGTCGCCGAGATGCAGCGTGCGCGCGACGACATCGAACAGGCACAGGGCGCGATGACGGGGTCCGTCGCGGCCGCGATCACGCCGGCCGCCGCGGTGACGATCCTGCCCGACGCGTTCCGCGCGTTTCGCCAGCGCTTCCCGGTCGCCCGCGTGAGTCTCGTCGAAGGTTTCCCGGGCGTCGCGCTGCCGCGTCTGCACGACGGCTCGCTCGATTTCGCGGTGGCGGTCGTCGTGCCCGAGCTGCTCGCGGCCGAGTTCGATCACGCGGAACTCTATTCGAGCCGCTCGCTGATCGTCGCACGCAAAGGGCATCCGCTCGCATCGGCCACGTCGCTCGCCGATCTCGTCGATGCCGACTGGTTGATGAATCCGTCGCCGGAAAGCTCGACGCAGGTGCTGTTCAACTGTTTCGTCGCGAACGGGCTGCCGGTGCCCGCGCGGATCGTCGAGTGCCCGAGCTTCGGGCTTGCGCACAGTCTGATGACGGGTTCCGATCTGCTTGCGTCGATGCCGGAACAATTGCTCGATGTCGACTGGGCGCGCGACAGGTTCGCGGTGCTGCCGATCCGCGAACGGCTGCCGGCCGTATCCGTGCAGGTCATCACGCGACGCGACAGTCCGCTCACGCCGGCCGCGTCGATGCTGCTCGACTGCCTGCGCGATTCCGCGCGGCGGAAGGGGTTGCGGTGAACGGGGGGGCGACCTCCGGGCAACACGCGATTTCGGCGCGACGCCCGCGAGCCGGTATGATTACGGCCGGCCGGCGATGTCGGCCGATCTCCAACAACATCGAAAATCAGATTCCAGCTTTCAGAGGCGTCACATGACCAGTGCAACCCAATTCGACAACGTGTCGGTCGTCAAGCGAGCCAACGTCTACTTCGACGGCAAGTGCGTATCGCACACCGTGCTGTTTCCGGACGGCACGCGCAAGACGCTCGGCGTGATCCTGCCGTGCGCGCTCAATTTCGGCACCGACGCGCCCGAATTGATGGAAGTGCAGGCCGGCAAGTGCCGCGTGAAGCTCGATGGCAGCAGCGAATGGCAGACTTACGGCGCGGGCGAGTCGTTCTCGGTGCCGGGCAAGAGCCGCTTCGACATCGAAGTGCTGGAAACGCTCGACTACGTCTGCAGCTATCTGTGACGACGTCGGCGCGCGCTGCTGCGCCGCGCCGGCATCTGGCCGACGTTGCGTGCAGTAAAGCGCGTTGGCCGTCAATATGAAAAGCCCCGCGCAACGCGGGGCTCGTGTCGTCGACGACGGCGCGAGGCCGTCCGAACGATGCGTTACAGGCAGGCGTTGATGTCGCCGGCATCGGCGCCCGCACCGCGGAGGCCGACCCACGTCTTCGCGCTGGCGGTCTGCGCCGGGCGGATCATCGCGGCGGCGCCGTTCGGCGGTTGCTGGCCCGGCGCGTAGACGTCGGTTGCGAGGCCGTTCGCGAGCACGTTCTGCGAGACGACCTGCTGCTGGGATTTATCTGCCCAGGTCTTCGCGATACATGCCGACACTTCCTGAGCGGGTTTCTGGCTTTGTCCCACGTTTTGCACGGCAGGCGACGGATCGGCCGCGTGAGCAGAAATTGCGACGGTCAATGCGATGAGCGGTAAGTATTTCACGTTATCTCCCTCGGGTCGTGATTGATGAGTGGGATGCGCAGCAGTACTGCACAAGTGAGATCGCATCGTTCGAACCGGGTTCCGGCGATTCCGAAACAAGATGTTAAGACGCTTGCCAAACGGTGGATCCGGTGCTGCGCGCAACGCATGCGACACGTTCGCGATCGCGATCGCACGCGTGAACGTTCCGGAGATCGGTGACGCTGCCGGCGGGCGCCGGCAGCAACGAGAGGGCTGGCCGGATCAGCCGGCCTTGTGCGGGGAACCGAGGCGTCGGCGCGTATTGGCCGGCATGATCGGCCGGAAGCGCTCGCGCTTGTGCTCTTCGTCGAAGTGCTGCAATGCCGGCTTGATCAGATCGCTGCGCGATACGAGGCCCGTGAGGTGCAGCGACTGCGCATCGTCGACGACCGGCAGACGTTCGAGGCCGAGCACCGCGAGACGTGTCGCGACGAGGCGGCAGGTCTCGTGCGCGAGCGCGACCGAAGGCGCGCGATCGGACAGCAGGTTCGCGACCGGCGTATCGGGCGTGTACTGCGCACGCTGCGCGTCGAGCTGCGCACGATCGATGACGCCGAGCAGGCGGCCGTTCTGCACGACCGGATAGGCGCGGTGCGTCTGCTTCGTGCCGAAGTACTGCGTTTCGACGTACTCGAGCGTTGCCGCAGCGTCGATCGTGATGATCGCGTCGGCAGGCGTCATCACCTCGGCGACGTCATGCCGCTCGAGCGGATCGACGCCGTATTCGCGATAGATGTGATAGCCACGGCGCGCGATCTTCTCGGTCATGATCGAGCGCTTCATCACGACGGTCGCGAAGCCGTGCGCGATCAGCGTCGCCGCGAGCAGCGGCAGCAGCGCATTCGTATCGTGCGTGAGGCCGAATGCGAACACGATTGCGGTCAGCGGCGCGCCGAGCGTCGCACCGAGCGTCGCGGCCATGCAGACGAGCGGCCACAGCGCGGGGTCGCCGCCTGGCAGCACCGGCGACAGCACGGTGCCGAGGCCCGCGCCGAGCATCAGCAGCGGGGCGAGCACGCCGCCCGACGTGCCCGAGCCGAGCGCGATCACCCACATCACGGCCTTCACGATCAGCAGCACGAGTGCGATTTTCAGTGCGATGTGCTGGTGCAGCAGGTCGCCGATCACGTCGTAGCCGACGCCGAGCGCGCGCGGTTCGAGCCAGCCGCCGATGCCGATCACGATCGCGCCGAGCGCGGGCCACCACATCCAGTGCACGGGCAGCTTTGCGAACGTGTCCTCGACGCGGTAGAGCGCGGCCGACAGCCCGCACGCGAGCATGCCGGACAGCAGCCCCGCGACCACGCACGACAGCAGCGCGACCGGCGACGGCGCGGCGGTCGTCAGCGGAAACAGCGGCTCGACGCCGAAGAACAGCGCGCGCGCGAAGCCGGCCACGGCACAGGCGAGCGCGACGGGCAGGAAGCTGCGCGGGCGCCATTCGAACAGCAGCAGTTCGACCGCGAGCAACACCGCGGCGACCGGCGTGCCGAACACGGCGGTCATGCCGGCGGCGGCGCCCGCGACGAGCAGCGTCTTGCGCTCGGCGGCGGTGACCTTCACGCACTGCGCGAGCAACGAGCCGAGTGCGCCGCCCGTCATGATGATCGGCCCCTCGGCGCCGAACGGGCCGCCGCTGCCGATCACGACGCCGGACGACAGCGGCTTCAGGATCGCGACCTTCGGCGACATCCGGCTCTTGCCGAACAGGATCGCCTCGATCGCTTCGGGAATGCCGTGGCCGCGGATCTTTTCGGAGCCGAAGCGCGCCATCATCCCGACGATCAGCCCGCCGATCACCGGCACCACGATCACCCACGCGCCGAGCGTATTGCCCGCGGGCGAGCGGTCGGCGAACGAAAACTGCTGGAAGAAGAACAGGTTCGTGAACAGGTGGATCAGGCTCAACAGCACGAATGCCGCGAGTGTGCTGAGCACGCCGATCACGGCGGCGAGCAGCGCTATCCTGGGCAGGCGGTCGTTGGTCGCGAAATCGCGTTTGTGCGGGGCATTCATCGGTGTGGCGAAAGCAAGAGTCAGTAATCGAGTTGAGGAACCTGGAAGGCGCCCTTGAGCGACTTCAGTTCGGTACGGTGCATCGCGGCGAGGCGCGCGAGCAAGGTTTCGCCGGCCTGCTCGAGATGCACCTCGACCTGGCGGCGATCCGTCTCGCTCGGCTTGCGCTTCACGAGGCCGAGCGCCTCGCAGCGCGACACGAGTGCGACGACGCCGTGGTGCTGCGCCTGCAGGCGTTCCGCCAGTTCACCGATGGTCGCCCATTCGCGGTGCGGATAGCCCTTGATGTGCAGCAGCAGCAGGTATTGCAGCGGCGTCACGCCTTCGCTCTGCGCGGCGCGCTCGGAGAAGCGCTCGAAGCGGCGCATCTGGTAGCGGAATTCGGAAAGCTGCTGGAAGTCGGACTTGTTTAGCGCGCGTCGGGAATCGGTCATCTTCGTTCGGTAAGTCGGTCACGGTAACGCGCAAATATATCACAACGTGATATAAATCGGCGCGCGGCGCCGTCGCGGATCATGCGGCGCGGCGGCGTGCGGCCGGGGTTATTGCAGTCCTCGAGCCCCTGTTATGCGGCTTCGAGCATCTGCGTCTGCTGGTACAGCCCCGTGACGAGATCAGTCTGCGTCATGATGCCGACGAGCCGGCGCGATGCGTCGACGACCGGAATGTGGTGGTGGCCGGAGTGCGTGAACAGCGGCACGAGTGCGGTGAGCGGCATCGACTGCGGCACCGACGCGACGTCGCGGCTCATCACCGTGTGGACGCTCGCGGGCTGGCCGCCGATCGATTGCGGCAGGCGCGCGGACAGGCGCTGCCACAGCGGCGTCGGGCGGCGCGACTGGCGTGTGAGGTCGGCGCGCGTGACGATGCCGACGAGGCGCTCGTCCGTGTCGACGACGGGCAGCGCCTTCACGCGATGCCGGTCGAGCAGCGTGAGCGCGGCGGTTACCGACGACGACGGCGCGACGCTGATCGCGTGCTTCGTCATCAGGTCTGCGCAGGTGAGCTGGCCGAACGTGCGCGCATACGCCTGCATCTCGGTTTCGCGCAGCAGCGCTTCGAGATCGTCCGGATCGACGTCGAGCCATTCGCTGCGGCGCTTGAGCACCGCGTCGAGATCCTCGCGCGTGAAGCCGCCGCGGGACGGCGCCTTTGCGCCGCCGGCCTGCGGTTTCGCGTCGGCGCGCACGCCGCCGTGCGGATAGCGGTGGCCGGTCAGTGCGTGATAGATGAGCGCGGCCGACAGCAGGATCGCCGATTGCAGCGCGATCGGCTCGAGCACGAAGCCGAAGCCGAGCGCGTGGATGGCCGGCCCGCCGAGCACGGCCGTCAGCGCGACGGCGCCCGACGGCGGGTGCACGCAGCGTAGCGCGAACATCCCGCCGATCGCGCATGCGACCGCGAGCGCCGCCGCGGTGATCGGATCGGCAATCCAATGCGCGCACGCGACGCCGACCGTCGCGGCCACCAGGTTGCCGCCGATGATCGACCAAGGCTGCGCGAGCGGACTCGCCGGCACCGCGAACAACAGCACCGCCGATGCGCCCATCGGCGCGACCAGCAGCGGCACGAGGCCCGGCACGCCCGGCACGACCTTCATCGTGAAACCGACCGTCGCGATGCCGACCAGCGCGCCCGCACACGAGCGCAGGCGCTCGCGCCAGCCGAGGGTCATGGGAAGCGGGACGAAGCTGTGCAGCCATTGCCGCAACGTGCGGCGAGACGGAAGGGAGCCGGACGACATGGAACGTATGACGAAAAGAGGGGCACGCGCGAGTCGGGGAGCCGCGATTATATCTCGTTGTGATACAAAATGTCGCATCGCATCAACGTGTTGTGGACATGCGACGCATTAACCGTCCGGTACGCTCCGGGCTGGCGAACGGTCGTTTCAGCCCATTTTTGTCTGCAGCGGCGTACAATTCGGCCAGCAGAAACTTCCCGAACTCCTGGACCACGCACGCGATGCCCGATTTCCCACCTTCCTCCCGGCTTGGTGATCGGCTCGGCGTGGCCCCCGGCAGTGTTCCGTCCCCCATCTGACGCGAGCCCCGCCGACGCCTTTCCCACCTACTTTCCCGAAGCCTATTCAATGGACATGCTCGAAAACATGCGCCTGTTCGTGCGCGTTGTCGAAGCCGGCAGTTTCACCGCAGTCGCGAAGGAGATCGACGCGACCACCGCACAGGTGTCGCGCGCCGTCTCGAACCTCGAAGCGCACGTACAGACGCGCCTGCTGCATCGCACGACGCGGCACCTCGGCCTCACCGAAAGCGGCCAGCGCTATTTCGAGCGCGCGAAATCGATCCTCGAGGAAATCGACTATGCGAACGCGGAGGCGCGCAACGCGTTGCTGCGGCCGTCCGGCAAGATGCGCATCCATGCGATGACGGGCCTCGGGCAGAGCCACGTCGTGTCGTCGATTGTCCGTTATCAGGAGGACAACCCGGACGTGTCGGTCGAGCTGACGCTCGCGCAGCGGATGCCGAACCTCGTCGAGGAGGGCTACGACGTGTCGATCGTGACCGCGTCGCAGCTGCCGGATTCGGGCTATGTCGCGCAGACCTGCGGGACGAGCTGCAGCGTGCTCGTTGCGTCGCGCGAATATCTCGCGCGGCACGGCACGCCACAAACGCCGGAGGACCTGCCGAACCACACGTGCCTGCGGCTCGACACGCCGGCGACGCCGGCCGGCGAATGGCGGCTCGAGCACAAGGACGGCGACGAGCAGGTGTACGAGCTGCCGCCGGGGCCGTTCCAGGTCAACGTGCCGGACGCGCTGTGCGTTGCCGTGCGGGCGGGCCGCGGGATCGCGTGCGTCGCGCTGTATACGGTGCTCGACGACATCCGCGAGGGCCGGCTGATCCGCGTGCTGCCCGAGTACCGGCTGCAGACGCTGAGCGTCTACGCGGTGTACGCGACGCGCCGCTATCTCGACGCGAAGATCCGGACCTTCCTCGATCACCTGCGCACGACGCTCACTCCTGCGCTGGAAAACGATCTGCGTGAACTGGACCGCCTGACCGTCGAGCACACGCCGACCGGCCGCATGCGCGCCTGACGTTGCATGCGCGGGCGCCCGGCGCCCGCGATCGTGCCGTCGGCGAGCGTGCGCGAGCGCCGCGTCGTCGACGAGTTTGCCGAGCTTGCTCGATCAATACGACCTGTAAATGATTGAACTGCATCAGCTTCGCTGCTTCGTCGCGGTGGCCGAAGAGCTGCATTTCGGCCGCGCAGCCAGGCGGCTGTTCATGACGCAGCCACCGCTCAGCCGGCAGATCCAGCTGCTCGAGCACGCGCTCGGCATCTCTTTGCTCGAGCGCAGCAGCCGGCAGGTGAGCCTGACCGCGGCCGGCGAGCGCTTCCTGCGCGATGCACAGCACATCCTCGAGTTCTCCGCGCGGGCGGAGCAGGCCGCGCAGCGTGTCGCGCGCGGCGAGGCGGGGCGGATCACGCTCGGTTTCACGGCCGTCAGCGCGTACCGGATGATCCCGATGCTGCTCGCGCACGCCGCGCATGCGCTGCCCGATGTCGACGTCGAACTGCGCGAGATGGTGTCGACCGTGCAGATCGACGCGCTCGTGTCGCGGATGCTCGACGCCGGTTTCGTACGCCAGCGCGCTGCGCGGCAGCCGCTCGAATACCGGCTCGTGCAGCGCGAGCCGCTGCTCGTTGCGGTCGCGGACGGCACGGCGCTCGCCGCGCGCGAGCGGATCGGCCCGGACGATCTCGACCGCCAGCCGTTCATCGCGTATTCGCCGAACGAGGGCAAGTATTTCCACGACATGATCTCCGGGATATTCGCGAACGCGGGCCGGCTGCCGAACTACCTGCATTACGTCGGACAGACACATACGATCCTCGGCCTCGTGCGCGCGGGGCTCGGCGCGGCGCTCGTGCCGGCATCGGCGCGCGAACTGCACGTTGGCGGCGTGGTGTTCCGTCCGCTTGCGGGCGTCGATGTCGCGGCCGAGCTGTATCTCGCATGGCGCACCGACAACGACAATCCGGCGCTGCCGGTATTCAACGCGATGGTCGAGCGGTTTCTCGCGGAAAGCGCGAACGCGGGCACGTCGTGAACCGCCGGCGCGGCGTGGCAAGCTTTCATCCTGGAAGCTTGGCGTGGAGGAATGCCAAGGCATCCTGACCGAGCGACGCGTGCGAGGTCGAACCGGATTCTTCCAGTCTGAAAGCTGCAAAAGCTGCAAAAGCTGCAAAAGCCGGGAAGGTCGCGAAAACGCACGCGCGGCATGCATTGCGCCGACCGCTTGACGCGTCCCTGCCGCTCGGCGCACGATACGTTCGTGCATTTGGAACGGGACGCGCCGGCCGCGCGACACCCGCATCCGCGACGCGCAGAAAAACAACGATGAGCCCTACGTACTCGAACGCATTCGAATCGTTAGTTCAGTCCCGGCCGCAGCGGCGCACCGGGAATGCAGTCCACCCGACGCAGATCGCGTCACGTATCCGTCATCCGCTTTCGTACCTTTCGTACTGTGTCCCGGTACCATTGCAGCGCCGGGCATCGGCAGCAGGCAACCCCGGCCCGGATCGCCGCATCGCATCATCCGCTTCTTCCCATCCACGCATCCTCGGCGGTGCGTACACCGGCATGTCATGACGTCGGCCGGCGCACGTCCTCGCCCGACGGCGGCCGCTCGTTGACGAAGCGGGCGCCACCGAGTCCGAAGCATTTCGATTGAGCTTGAAACAGAAAGAAAACGCAGTTCAGTTCGAGGTTCAAGGAGAAACTCATGTCGCAAGTTTCAAATGAAGCAACCGGCAGTTCGGGGAATCGCAAGGCAGCGCTGGTCAAGTGGGCGATCATCATCGCGGGCGTCGCGATCGCGGCACCCGCCGCGCTGTTCGTGCTGAAAGGCATGGTCGCGCTGATCACCGCGGCCGTGGTCGGGCTCGGCGCGATCTATTTCGCGCCGGTCGTCGCGATGAAATTCGCGAACCAGAAGGTCAAAATGATGGTCGAGGAGGCGCAGGCCAATCCGATCGAGACGCTGATCAACCAGCTTGCGGAAAAGCGTCAGGCGGCGCAGAAGTTCGCGGACAGCATCACCGCGTTCCGCACCGAGGTGAAGAACTTCGCGGACAAGACCGAGCAGTTCGAGAAGCAGTACCCGGAAGACGCACCGCGCTTCAGGGCACAGCTCGACACGATGAAGCAGTTGCTGGCGTTTCGCGAGAGCCGCTACAAGCAGGTGCAGAACGAGCTGAAGAATTTCGCGTCGGCGATCGACCGTGCGAAGGCGATGTGGGACATGTCGCAGGCCGCGCAGCAGATGAACAAGCTTGCGGGCCGGCAGACCGCCGACACGTTCGAGCAGATCAAGACGGACGTGGCCGTCGATTCGGTGATGCGCTCGGTGAACAAGGCGTTCTCCGAGATGGAGACGTCGCTGATGGACAACCCCGAAGTCAAGCAGGCGCAGCAGCAGGCCGCAATCGACGGCAATCGCGCGCACGGCCTTGAAGCACCGAACCCCGCCCAATTGCCGTCGAAACAACAATAACTTCCTGCAGGCACGCGAACATGAAAAAACTTCTCGGCGCAGTAGCGTTTCTGGTGGTGCTCGTCGGTATCTGGTTCGTGCGTCAGGGCGGCCTGCCGAAGCTGGCGCCCGCGCAGGATGCGGCACCGTCCGCCACGTCGGTGCAGGCGAACGGCAGCGGCCAGCCGGTGCCGCCCGCGCAGACCGGCAACGTGCTGCCGGCCGGCTTCAAGCCGCAGGCCAACACGCTGAAATCGATCGCGGAAAACGGTGTCGTCAGGGTCTCGGTGCAGAATCCGAGCGAGCCGTTCTTCGGTGAAGACAAGGGCACGCCGCACGGCTTCAACGTCGAATTCGCGCAGCTGCTGTTCTCGGATCCGTCGTTCTCGCACGGCGGCAAGCCCATCGTCGTCGACACGCGTCACGAGGTCGACACGTATCCGGGGGTGCCGAAGCAACTGCTCGACACCGATGCGGGCGGCAACCATGTGGTCGACGTCGCGATGGACGGCCTGACGTTTCCGGACAACACGCCGTCGGGCGTCGTCTATTCGGTGCCGTACGTCGACGATTTCGGCTATTCGCTGATCGTCCGGCAGGGTTCCGCGATCCGCTCGCCCGATGATCTGGCCGGCAAGAACGTCGGCATCCTGAAGGGCGACCCTGACGTGCGTGCGTTCGTCACGCGCCAGTATCCGAACGTACGGTTCGTCGAAGTCGACGATGCCGATCCGGCGTTCATCGCGAAGAGCCTCGATGGCCACACGGTCGACGCGTTCATCTACGACTATCCGTTCGCGGTGAGCTCGATCAAGGGCACGGATCTCAAGTTCGCGGTCACGAAGCTCGACGGGTCGAACATCGCGTACAAGATCGGCGTGCGGGCCGACGACCAGGACCTGCTGATCTACCTGAACGCCGCGATCGCGAAGCTCAAGCAGTCGCCGCAGTATCTCGAGCTGCTGCGCAAGTACTTCGTCAGCGACCAGGCGGTGACGACCGCGGCCGCGTCCGGCGAGCACGTGTACGTGGTGAAGGCGGGCGACACGCTCAACCTGATCGCGGCCAGCAAGCTCGGCAGTGGCCAGCGTTATCGCGAGATCCAGCGCCGCAACAACCTCGCCAATCCGAACCTGATCCTCGCCGGCCAGCATCTCGTCATTCCGGTCAGGTGAGACGCCGCGGCACGCCCATCATCGACAACCCGGCGCACCTCTACGATTTCTGATGGCGCGCCGGGCGTCGGGTGGCGTCAATGCGTGATCGACAGGAACAGGTACGCGGCGAACAGCGACAGATGGACGACGCCGTGCAGCACGGTCGTGCGCCCCTGGCTGAGCGTCAGCGTGCTGACCAGCAGCGTCAGCGACAGCAGCACGGTTTCCATCGCGCCGATGCCGAGCGTCAGCGGCTGGCCGACCCAGATGAACACCGCGGCGACCGTCGGGATCGTGAGCCCGATGCTCGCGAGCGCCGAGCCGAGCGCGAGGTTCATGCTGGTCTGCAGGCGGTTAGCCCGCGCGGCGGTGACGGCCGCGAGCCCTTCGGGCAGCAGCACGAGCGCGGCGATCACGATGCCGACCGCGGCCTCGGGCAGGCCGAGCTGGAACACCGCATGCTCGACCGCCGGCGACAGCAGCTTCGCGAGCAGCACGACCGCGACGAGGCTCGCGAACAGCATCACGAGACTGATCAGCGCCGTCTTGCTGCTCGGCGGCACTGCGTGGACCGATTCGTTCGCGCTGTCGTGCGACGCGAGGAAGTAGTCGCGGTGGCGCACGGTCTGCACGAACACGAACACGCCGTACAGCACCAGCGACGACACGCCGGCAAACGCGAGCTGCGACTTCGACAGCAGCGGGCCGGGGGCGGCGCTCAGGTAGTTCGGCATCACCAGCGACAGCACCGACAGCGACGCGAGCACCGCGAGCGCCTTGCTCGCGCCACGCCCCTGGAAGTCCTGCTCGCCGTGTTTCCAGGCGCCGACCAGCAGGCACAGGCCGACGATGCCGTTGCAAATGATCATCACCGCGGCAAACACCGTATCGCGCGCGAGGCCGGATTTCTCGGGACCCGCGCCGAGCATCACGGACACGATCAGCGCAACTTCGATGACGGTCACGGCGACCGCGAGCACGAGCGTGCCGAACGGTTCGCCAACCCGATGGGCGACGACTTCGGCATGGTGGACGGCTGCGAACACGGCGCCGGCGAGCGCGGCCGCGAACAGCGCGATGACGAGGCCTTCGGCCGGCACGGCGCGCGACAGCGCGAGTACCAGCCAGGCGGCAAGCGGAGCCCAGAGGGTCCAGCGCGGGAGCGTATTGGACGAGAGCGGCATGGTGGGTTTTCCTTATTCGAGTGGCGGCGCGCGACGGGCGGCCACGGGTTGGACGAAGCCCGGCCGGGAATCCCGCCGAACGAGGGTGATGGTGCTGACAGACCGTGGCGCGGGAATGCGCCGCGTTGGCTCGCCGCCGCGAGGTGGCGGTGGCAGCGGGTGGCGCGGGCGGGCCGAAGCCCGACGCGTGGCGCCCGTCGTGGCGAGCCGGTTCGATTCGACTGGCCGCCGGAAACGGGGCGGAATCGCTGCCTGGTGAGTTAGCCGGCGATCACGTTCCGACCCCGGAAGGGTGGGCAACGATGCGCGGCAAGGGCAGCGTGGCACGCGGGTCTCCCTGAATTTCCGGTGGTTTGCCGGATTTTATCAGGCGTTTGCGCACCACTAACCTGAAATCGAATGCTTACGTAGACCTTTCGGTCACAAAAAAGTGCCCGAGAATTTTCATTTTTTTGTCGTTACGGATTCGGTAACGGTGTTTTACACGACGAATTCGGGCTCACCCTGACATAAATCTACCGACCGGTCGGTTTATAATCGGCCGCATTCCCACTTCCTGACGGATCGCAAGCGATGGCTGTTTCCTCTGCACAATCGGTGAAATCAGGCGCGCTGGCGCCGGCCGCGGTCATTGGTGTGATCGGCGCCGGCGCGATGGGCGCGGGGATCGCGCAGGTCGCGGCGGCCGCGGGCCACACGGTGCTGCTGTACGACCTGAACGAGGCGGCCTGCGACAACGCGCTGGCCGGCATCCGCGCGCAGTTCGCGCGACTCGCGGAGAAAGGCCGGCTCGATCCGGCGCAGGCGGAGGCTGCGGGCCAGCGGGTGAGCGCGGTGCGTGCGCTCGCGGACTTCGCGCCGGCCGCGCTGGTCGTCGAGGCGGCGGCCGAGCGACTCGACGTGAAGCGCGAGATTTTCGCGACGCTCGAACGCCATGTCGACGACGCATGCCTGCTCGCGACCAATACGTCGTCGATCTCGATCACGTCGATCGCGGCCGGTCTGCGCGTGCCGCAGCGCGTCGCCGGCCTGCATTTCTTCAACCCGGCGCCGCTGATGGCGCTCGTCGAGGTGGTCTGCGGGCTCGCGACCGCGCCCGAGGTTGCGCAGGTGCTGTACGACACCGCCGCCGCGTGGGGCAAGAAGCCCGTGATTGCGAAGTCGACGCCGGGCTTTATCGTGAACCGCGTCGCGCGGCCGTATTACGCAGAGGCACTGCGCGTGCTGAACGAGCAGGGCGGCGCGCCGGCGTCGATCGACGCGGTGATGCGCGAAGCGGGCGGCTTCCGGATGGGGCCGTTCGAGCTGATGGACCTGATCGGCCACGACGTGAACTTCGCGGTGACCGAATCGGTGTTCCGCGCGTACTTCAACGACCCGCGCTTCACGCCGTCGCTGATCCAGCAGGAACTCGTCAACGCCGGTTTCCTGGGTCGCAAGTCGGGGCGTGGCTTCTATTCGTATGCGGATGGCGCGGCGCCGCCGGCGCCGGACGTCGAGCCGGATCGCGACGCGCCCGCCGGCGTCACGCTGCATGCGCAGGCCGGCCCGGCCGCCGCGTTGCATGCGCGCTTCGCCGAGCGTATCGCCGGCGCGCGACAGGCGGATGCCGATCCCGACGACCTGCTCGCGACCGCGGGCCGCGCGTCGATCGCGCTGACCGACGGCCGCACGGCGACCGCGCGCGCCGCGCAGACGGGCATCGCCGATCTCGTGCTCGTCGACCTCGCGCGCGACTACGCGCAGGCCGGGCTCGTTGCGCTGACGCGCGCGCTCCAGTGCAGCGACGCCGCATATGCGGACGCGGTCGGCCTGTTCCAGCAGGCGGGCTTTCGCGTCGTCGGCCTGGCCGACGTGCCGGGCATGATCGTGATGCGCACCGTCGCGATGCTCGCGAACGAAGCGGCCGACACGGTGAACCAGGGCGTGTGCTCGCCCGCCGATCTCGATCTCGCGATGGAAAAGGGCGTCAACTATCCGTGCGGCCCGCTTGCGTGGGCGGACGCGATCGGCATCGCCCGCGTCCATCGCGTGCTGTCGCACCTGGCCGCCAGCTACGGCGAGGACCGCTATCGCGTGTCGCCGCGTATCGCCGCGCTGCACGCGGCCGGCCGCGCGTTCCGGTCCTGACCACAGTTTTTCCCTGATCACGATAACGACATCACTCCATTGGAGGAGCACCCCGATGACTGCCCCGACGCACCCGATGGCCGCGCTCGACGCGATCGAGACCGCCAGCCGTGACGAACTCCAGGCGCTGCAGCTGCAGCGGCTCAAGTGGTCGCTGCGCCACGCGTACGACAACGTTCCGCACTACCGCCGCACGTTCGACGCGGCCGGCGTGCATCCGGACGACCTGAAGACGCTCGCCGATCTCGCGAAATTCCCGTTCTCGACGAAGACCGATTTCCGCGACAACTATCCGTTCGGGCTGTTCGCGGTGCCGCGCGACCAGGTCGTGCGCGTGCATGCGTCGAGCGGCACGACCGGCAAGCCGACCGTCGTCGGCTATACGGCGCGCGACATCGACACGTGGGCGAACCTGATCGCGCGCTCGATCCGCGCGGCGGGCGGCCGTCCCGGCGACACACTGCACAACGCGTTCGGCTACGGGCTGTTCACGGGCGGCCTCGGCATCCATTACGGTGCGGAGCGGCTCGGCTGCATGGTCGTGCCGATGTCGGGCGGGCAGACCGAGAAGCAGGTGCAGCTGATCCGCGACTTCGAGCCGAAGATCATCCTCGTCACGCCGTCGTACATGCTGAACCTGATCGACGAGATGGTGCGGCAGGGGATGGATCCGGCCGAGTCGTCGCTGAAAATCGGCATCTTCGGCGCAGAGCCATGGACCGGCGCGCTGCGCGAGGAAGTCGAGACGCGCGTCGGCATCGATGCGCTCGACATCTATGGGCTGTCCGAAGTGATGGGGCCGGGCGTCGCGTGCGAATGCGTCGAGACCAAGGACGGCCCGGTGGTGTGGGAAGACCATTTCTATCCGGAAGTCATCGATCCCGTGACGGGCGAGGTGCTGCCGGACGGCAGCGAGGGCGAGCTCGTGTTCACGTCGCTGACGAAGGAGGCGATGCCGGTGATCCGCTATCGCACGCGCGACCTCACCGCGCTGCTGCCGCCGACCGCGCGTACGATGCGCCGCCTCGCGAAGATCACCGGCCGCTCGGACGACATGCTGATCATCCGCGGCGTGAACGTGTTCCCGAGCCAGATCGAGGAACTGGTCGTCGCGCTGCCGAAGCTGTCGGGCCAGTATCAACTGACGGTGTCACGCGAAGGCCACATGGACCGGCTCGACATCGCGGTCGAGCTGCGCTCCGAAGCCGGCGCGAGCGTGACGGACGGCGAGCGCCAGGCGATCGCGCGCGAGCTGCAGCACCGGATCAAGACGATGGTCGGCGTGTCCGCGGGCGTGACCGTGCTGCCGGCGGGCGGCATTCCGGCCACCGCGACCGGCAAGGCCAAGCGCGTGATCGACCGGCGCCACGCCGCGTGATGCGGTTGCTGCACGTTTGAAAACGCATGAACGCGCTTGAATACGCTCGAGCGTCGCTTGATCGTGTTAGATACGAGGAAACCTGCTTGATGTTCGATGAACTGAAGACCCTGGCCGTCGCCGTCGATGCGCGTGGCATCGCGACCGTCGCGCTGCAGCGCGGCGACGTGCTCAATGCATTCGACGAGACGATGATCGCCGAGCTGACCGACGTGTTCGCCGCGCTCGGCGCGCGCGACGACGTGCGGGCGATCGTGCTGCGCTCGGACGGCCGCGCGTTCTGCGCGGGCGCCGACCTGCAGTGGATGCAGCGCGCGAGCGCGAACGATGCGGCCGCGAACCTGCGCGACGCGGAGCGCTTCGCCGCGATGATGCGGGCGATCCGGCAGTGCCCGAAGCCGACCGTCGCGCGCGTGCAGGGGCACGCGTTCGGTGGCGGCGTCGGCCTGTGCGCCGCGTGCGACATCGTGATCGCGAGCGACCATGCGCGCTTCGCGGTCAGCGAGGCGCGCTTCGGCATCCTGCCCGCGGTGATCGGCCCGTATCTCGTCGAGGCGGTCGGCCAGCGGCAGGCGCGCCGGCTCGCACTGACGGCGACGCAGCTGAGCGCGCGCGACGCGGTCGAGATCGGCCTGATCCATCAGGCGGTGCCGCTCGACGCGCTCGACGACGCGCTCGACAAGACGCTCGCCGAACTGAGCCGGAACGGCCCGAGCGCGCTGATGGAGATCAAGCGCTTCTTCGACGCGATCGGCGAGTATCCTCCGTCCGACGAGCGCGCGGCGTTCACCGCGCAGACGATCTCGCGCGTGCGCGCGACCGCCGAGGCGAAGGAGGGCTTCGCGGCGTTCTTCGCGAAGCGGCCGCCGGCCTGGGAGCCGGGCGCAGAGTAAGTTGGCTGCGGCGGCGCGCGGCGCGCCCACACCGCGCGCACTGCCGCCGCGCGAAGCCCCGGGGCGGTGCTGAGGCACCCCGCCGGGCACCCCGCAAACAGGGACGGTTGCTCTACAATGCGTGACCCGGCAAGCCGCCGATTCTGCCCTGACCGTTCCCATCCCGATGATCGTCACCCGTCTTGTCTCCGAGATCCTGTTCGGCTTCACCGGCCTGATGGGCATCATCAATCCGATCGGCATTGCCTTCCTGTTCCTGGAGCGCACCGAGTCGCTGACCGAGCAGGAACGGCACCTCCTCGCGAAGAAGGTCGCGTTCAATTCGTTCGTCGTGCTGCTCGTCGCGTTCTTCGTCGGCACGCCGGTGCTGCATTTCTTCGGGATCTCGCTGGAAGCGTTGCGCATCGGCGGCGGCTTCGCGGTCGCGGTGTCGGGCTGGCGGATGCTGAACGAGCCCGACGTGCCGGGTGGCGGCGATACGCCGGTCAAGCCGATCGACGCGAACGCGATCATGACGCGCGCGTTCTTCCCGCTGACGGTGCCGCTGACGACCGGTCCCGGCTCGATCGCGACCGCGATCGCACTGAACGCGAACCGCACGCACAAGTTGTCGGAATTCATGCTGTCGAGCATCGTGTCGATCGCGGTGTCCGTGCTCGTCGCGGTCGTGATCTGGCTGACGTATAGCCGCGCGGCGCTGCTCGCGCGCTATCTCGGCACCGAGGGCACCAAGGTCGCGATGCGCGTGTCCGCGTTCCTGCTGCTGTGCGTCGGCGTGCAGATCATGCTGACCGGCTTCTCCGAATTCCTGCAGCCGATCGCCGACCAGATCAAATAAAACCCAGGCTTTCCGTGCCCGGGCGAGGCCCGCGTGGGCCAAGGCGACCCGCCCGGGAAGCAGGCTGCGTCGCGCATCAATGCGCGACGGCGAGCATCGGGTAGGTGAACAGCCCGAAGTGAACGATATTCAGCCCCGCGTGCGCGAGCGCGGCCGCGAACAGCCCGCCGCGGCGGTACGCAAGGCCATACCCGACGCCGGCCACCGTGCCGAGCACGATCCATTGCCAGCCGCCCGCCGCATGGGCCGCGCCGAACAGCGCGGCGCTCACGGCCAGCGCCGCCCACGGTCCCCACGCGAACCGGCCGAGCACGCGCGTCAGGCCGCCCTGAAGATAGCCGCGGAACAGCGTTTCCTCAGCGAGCGTCACGAACAGCAGGTTGTTCGCGAGCCACAGCCAGCCCGACGCCGGCCATTTGGGCGCCCAGCCGACCGTCCCGAGCGCGACCGCGCCGGCGAGGCACGCGGCCGACGTCGCGAGCGCGGCGACGATGCCCGTGCGTACCGCGTGCGGCAGCGGGACCGCCGGTCGGATCCACGGCAACACCCACAGCAGCCACAGGCCGGCGAGCGGCTTGTCGAGATTCAGGTACATCGTGAACGGCACGGCATCCGGCGTGAAGCGAATCGGGCCGATCGCACGCGGATTATGGAAGCCGGGCAGCAGATGCAGGCTCAACGCGATCGCGAGCGCGACGAACGCGACATGCGCGGCGGTGCGTGCCGCGGGCGGGCGCGCGGCGGACACGCCCCAAGCTGCCAGCGCGAGCGCGGCCAGTGGTGCCAGTGCGAGCGGTGCGAGCATCCCGAGCACCAGCGCGCCCGCATAGCCGAGCGCGGCGAGGATCAGGCTGGCGGCGCGCAGCGGGCGGACCCACGCGAGTGCCGCGGCGGCGAACAGGGCAATCCAGGTCGCCGTGAACGGCAGGGACGAGGAGAAGGGCATGGGCGGCGGGCTTTCGTCGGACGAGACGCCGCGCATCATACAGGATGGGGATCCGGCTTCCGCCGCAATGCTGTGCTGGCAATTCGGGCAGCGGGCAATCCTGGCAGCCGGCGAGCCAGACGGCCGGTTAGCCGACCAGCCGGCAAGCCGACCAGCCGACCAGCCGTCAACGTCCGGCGGCTTCGGTCACGCCGTCGCGGGTCGGGATGTCGACGCTGTTGCGCGTGCGCATCCGCCGCCGGTACCAGAACGTCCACATCAGCAGGCCGCCGAACACCGAATAGCCGATGATCGGCGACAACACCAGCACGCGCTCGACCGTCCAGTTCGCGACCATCCAGCAGCGCACCAGCATTTCGATGGTCATGCCGGCGCCCCACACGAAGGTCATCAGGCGCAGCGTCTGGCGCAGCACGGGCTGCTCGTCCCACACCGCTTCGAAGCGCTCGGCGCCGCCGGCCATTTCGCGGGCCACGGTCGCGCGCGCGAGATAGAAGATCAGCGGACGTTCGCGCACCAGCGACAGCAGGAAAATGACGCCGATCGCGCCCGATGCGAGCGATTCGCGCATCAGCAGCGCGCGCGGCCCGCCGCCGAGCGCCATTGCGACGATCGACAGTGCGATGCCGAGCAGCACGACGACGCTCACCGCGTCGATGCGGCGCGCGCGGACGAATTCGAAGATGGTCCAGAGGACGGGCGGGATCGCCGACGCGTACAGCGCGCCGGCTTCGCCGAAATGCGGCTGCGCGACGCGATAGGCGGCCCACGGCAACAGCAGGTTGACGGCGAGTTCGAGAATCAGGCCGGCTCGCGGTTTCACAGCAGACATTCCCGGAGATGGGTTCGGACGCGAATCACGTGCAATCCAGTATATCGGACATTCAATCATGGCTTGTGGCGCGCGTGTCGCTGGCCATTACGAACCATTGCCGCGCATCGCGCGACAGTTTGACCACCGACAGCGGCGCGACGTCGGTGCGCCAAGCGCTCTCCGATGCGGCGCGCGACGCATGCGCGAGCGCCGCGCGTATCGCCGGTGCCGACGTGATCGCGATCACGTCGCCCGTCGACGGCAGCCGGTCGAGCCACGCGCCGATCCGGCACCGGAGCGCGTCGAACGAATCGCCGCCATGCGGCGACGCGGACGGATCGGTGATCCACGCGTGCAGATCCCCGGGCGCGTCGCGCGCGACGTCGGCAAGCCGCCGGCCGCACCAGCGGCCGTAGTCGATATCCGCGAGCGCCGGCTCGACGCGTGCGTGCAGTGCCAGCGCGTCGGCAGTCTGCCGCGCGCACCGTGCCGGGCCGCACAGCACCGTCGCG